>QMUE01000300.1 GCA_003663535.1 Thermococci archaeon | reverse complement strand
CTCCAGTATCCTTAGTGCAAGATATGTCTCATATAAACCACCATAGGCATTCTCTTGCCCTTCATAGAAATTAAATCCACCGTATGGATACTGTACTCTTTTTAAAAAACTTAAAAGTCCATCAACGTCTTTTGGGCAAACTCCTATAGTTCTTAAGGCTCTAACAACATAGTAAGTTGTGTAAAGATCCGGAACTCCCCATCCACCGTTCATCTGCGAATTTAAAAGGAATTCAACAGTTCTTTCATCACGATATTTGTACCCTAACTCTTCTAGAAGGAGAACTGCATGTGATGTGTATAATAGTTTTTTGTTTATGTTTCCCGAATGATTTCCAAATGTTCCATCTTGATTTCGTTGGGACAAGATTTTTTCAATAAGTTGATTCTTTGTTTTCTCATCCAAAACAACACCAACTTCTTTTCCAAGTTTTATTAGACTTATCCAGCTTCCATCCTCTACAATGTTGTCAGTTTTCTCAGTGAGATAAAGATTGAAAAGCCTGGCAGTTTCGTTTCTGATATAATTATAAGTTTCATTGTCCATAGTAATGCCGAGCTCTTTATAAGTCAAGTATACAAAGTAGAGGGGAGCTAGCTCATCGTTGGAATATGGTTTTCGATAATAGACTGCTCTACTGAGATAGTTTTTTATTCTGGTCTTGTTTATCTCTCCTCCCAGCAGTTTGCTTGTGTGAACTGCCATATATGTTGACAAAGGATCTCCAAACGATTGATAGCAGAAAATGAACCCTCCTAATGGAGTTTCTCTTTCATGGATAAAATTGATGGTATCCCTCTCTGGCATTTTCCCAATTAATATCAAAGCTTCGACAGCGTAATATGTCCCCTGAGGTTCCCCATAATCTAATCCGAAGAGATTGAACCCTCCATCCCAGAGCTTCTCTTCCATTAAGATTTTGTAAGTAGCTGATTTAATATCATCTGTCAATGAGTTTTCTTTTTTAAGGGCTTCCAATATATAAGTCATCAAAAATAGTGGAGGGGGGCTTTCCAGAAAGAAAGAAGTGTTCTGAGAAAGCCAGATAAGAGGGTATACCTTTTGATCGTAGTCCTTCAGATCTCTATAATCAATTCCCAGCATTTGCAACATGTTGGTGTACATGTTAAACATGCTTATATATTTTACAACAGATCTAAAGTTATCAACGTTTGGTGGGGTTAGGTTACTCCATTCATTTAAAACATGCATTTTTGTGTCATTAAGCTCAGCAACATTATACCCTAGAGCACTTAACATCTCTAATGCTTTTTCTGTCATATCTGTATCATCCTCATCAATAAAACTTCCATTGTCCTGTTTGTATGATAAAATTAAGCTGATGATGTCTTCCCTATTGGAAGGGGTCTCATTAAGTAGGGACAAGCTCATAACTCCGAAATACAATTTAAGAAAATCGTTTATATTTGTCTTGGTAGAATTTCTAAAGAAAGTTTTCTCCTCCTCATGTAACCATTTTATAGTTTGGACTTTATTATATGGGGTCTGATTTACTAAGGTTAATGCTTTAGTAAAGTAGTAAGTTGATAGGATATCGGGTATTACATAATCAACGATCTCTGTAAAACCTCCATCTGGTGTTTGACCAAGATAAACACGCTTTAAAGTGTAGTTAATCCAATTTTCTCCTAAGAAATTGGTAACATCAAAATTTTCGATGCATCCTATCTGTGATATCTCTTGTGGGCTTGTGATTTTAAATCCCTTTTGTGAAAAATCTGAGATGCATCCTGCAGCAAAAACTAAAAATATCAAAAAAATGGTTGAAAGAGAGTTTTTCATTTCATAACCCTCTGTGAAGAATTACAGTAGCACCTTGGGTGTAATAATCCCCTGTGTAGCTAAATTTAAATGTGCCGGATGTGTGGTCTTCTATTCTCCAAATTCCACCGAGACTTGCTGCTTCTATACCCGAGAAATCGTGTCCAAGATAATCGGTGTAATACTCTGTCTCAGAGAAGCTTGCAGTATCCGAAGTGCCAGTGAAACCTATACCTGATGGGATACTAAGAGATATCCCAACTCCAACAAACTTCAAAGTTATGGATAATGTTAATTTATCTGCTTTATATTCTTGTGTCCACCAGTAGTCGTAAGGATCTATCCAACTATATGCTGCAGAATATCCACCCACACTTACTCTACTGAACGAATCATATTCGACATCACAATATGCGTATGCTGATATGTACACATCACCTTCATCAGGTATACTAAAAACTTTCCGTTCCCTATAATCACTATTCTCACCAACAAGGCTCGTGGGAGTTACATCTATAGTGGTGGATCTTATTTTGTTTAGTTTGTGTTTCCTAACAAAATAAGCATTTACCGCTTCAAAGACTTTTTTCCTATCTAATCCCGGTGTTTCCCTAACTGTAACTAGACCACCTTTTTCTATAATTTTCACAGGTTTTCCTTCCACATAAAGTGTATATGCTTTAACTTCTGGAATCGTTGTAGTATTTGCGGCCCCTGCGAT
>QMUE01000299.1 GCA_003663535.1 Thermococci archaeon | reverse complement strand
ATGCTCTACAATACGAACTATTCACATCCGCAATAACAGAGTAGCATGTCTTTTTTCTTACCTTTAATTATTATCAACCAAGAAAAGGCGTCACAGAGCCTACAGATCCCTGAGAGTATTGATTATATAAGCTATGTCCTCCTCACTAACAGCTGGGTGCACCGGTAAGCTCAGCACTTTCTTTGAGGCTTCAATGGCATTTGGACAGATGTCTTTTGGATAGCCAAGCTTTTGATAGAAAGGCTGATGATGAACCGGAATTGGATAATGCACTGCAGTTCCGATGCCTTTTTCCCCTAATTTTGCCATGAGGTCCTCTCTGCTTAACGGAAACTCTTCCTCCACCTTAATCACATATTGATGGAAGACGTGCTTGACCCTTTCATCAACGTAGGGAGGAGTTAGGCCATCGATTTTGCTTATCCCCCCAGTTAAAAGCCTTGCATTCTCAATTCTCTTCTTATTCCATCCATCAAGCTTTTTGAGCTGGGCCCTTCCAATTGCTGCAGCTATGTTGGTCATTCTCAGGTTATAACCAAGTTCAACATGAAGGTACTTCTCCGCCTGGCCGTGATTCCTTATTAAATCGGCCTTCTTTGCTAACTCATCATCGTTTGTAACAACCATACCCCCCTCGCCGGTGGTCATGTTCTTGGTTGGATAAAAGCTGAAGGCTGCAATATCTCCAAAGGTTCCCACCTTTTGGCCATTAAACTCCGCTCCATGAGCCTGAGCACAGTCTTCAATGAGGTAGAGCTTGTGATCCTCGGCAATTTCTTTGAAGGCCTTCATGTCAGCAGGTTGACCATAGAGATGGACAACCACTATAGTCTTGGTTTTGTCTGTTATTTTCTCTAAAACCTCGTTTGGGTCAAGGTTGTAAGTTTTTGGATCAATATCAGCAAAAACAGGTTTTGCTCCTTGGAAGAGTATTGAATTGGCCGATGCAATGAACGTGAAGGGAGTGGTTATGACCTCATCGCCGGGCCCTATCCTCAAAGCTTTAAGGGCAACATCAAGTGCGGCAGTTCCATTTACAACAGCTATTCCATGCTTTGCCCCCAAGTATTGAGCGAACTCTTTTTCAAACTCTTTTACTTCCTTTCCGCTTGCAAGCATTCCGCTCTTCAAAACCTCAGTTACAGCGTTTATCTCTTCATCTCCAATCAAAGGTTTGGCTATTGGGATCATTTAAAGCACCTCACACGTCTTTTTCTTTCAGGTATCTCTCATAATCTTCTTTTCTGATTTTAACCTCTCTTCCACAGTGGGAGCACTTAAAGATTATGTGACTTTCATCCTCGCCCACCTTTTCCTTGAGGGGCCTTCCGCAGTAGCAGACGAAGCCCTTCAAACGGGCAGGGTTTCCAAATACCAGCCCGAAGGATGGAACGTCTTTGGTAACAACAGCACCAGCACCTATCATGGCATATTCTCCTATGGTTACGCCGCAAATTATTGTTGCGTGCGCTCCTATTGATGCTCCCCTCTTAACTAATGTTGGCACTAACTCCCAATCTTGATTGAAGGCTCTTGGGTAGAGGTCATTGGTGAACGTCATATGCGGGCCGAGAAAAACATCATCTTCAACTTTTACTCCACGATAAACGCTTACTCCATTTTGGATTTTTACGTTGTTACCTATCTCAACTCCAACGTCGATATAAACATCTTTCCCAATATTGCAGTTTTTCCCTATTTTGGCCCCCTTTCTTATGTGAGCGAAGTGCCATATCCTTGTGCCCTCACCGATTTCAACGTCTTCTTCAACAACAGCTAGGGGATGAACGAAATACTTTTTAGCTTTCTCTGGCATCTTGAGTACCTCCAATAAGCTTTGAAGCCAAATTAATATAAGAATTATTGTTTATTTAACATTGATAACATTACTTTCCTATGATCCTCCTGATGTACTCTAATGCACGCGAATCCAATGCAAGTTTTAACAATGCCCGGTAGTTTTCTAGGTTAAAGGGAGCGATTGCTATGGAACGTGCGAGGTATTTCAACCCCTTTTCGGGATCACCACCCAAAAGAAGTAGCAACCCCATCTGGCTTAGATGAATACTTAGAATTTTGGAGTTCTTCCAAATGTCTGGGTGTTTGCGAATAAACCTCTCTCTACCGGGAATGTACTTTTCCATGTTGAAAGAGATCTGCCTTCCGTGTACGTAGTACTTCGCTACTATTTCATTAACATAGTCAAACTTGTAGTACCTCGCTATCCTCAGCCACATGTCCCAATCCTGGGAGCTTGAAAGCTTGGGATCAAAAAGTCCAGCTTTCTTGAAGCATTCCCTCCTTATCAACAGGGTCGGACTGCCAATGAAATTCTCCTTCAGAAGATTGTTGTAGATGTCCCCTCTGTGCTCGGGCAGTCTCATCCCGAGTATCCTGCCGTCCTGTTGGGACACGTAATAAAATCCCCCGTAGACGACTCCGAATTCCCGTTCAAGGTTTTCAAACTTTCTAATCTGGAGTTCCAGCCTGCGGGGGAGCCACTCGTCATCGT
>QMUE01000298.1 GCA_003663535.1 Thermococci archaeon | reverse complement strand
CCCATTCTCAGCGCTTTTGATTTTGCTGGAAAAGAAAAAGGACTAATGAAGAATCTCCAAGCTGACATCGAAGTTTTTCACGCTGTGTGTTAATGCTCCGAGGCTTATAACGTCGATATCGAGCTTTGCATAATCCTGGATATTTTCCTCAGTTATCCCTCCACTCACTTCAATTTTGACTTTATCCCTGAGCCTTTCGCGCTTTAAAGCCTCAAGGACTTCCTTGATTTGCTCTGGGGTCATGTTATCAAGCATTATTACATCAGCCCCAGCTTTAGCAGCTTTTAGCGCATCTTCTAGGCTTTCCACCTCGACCTCAACGATCTTATAGACGCTGAAGGCCTTTGCACGCTTAATTGCCTCTTCAAGCGGCACTAACGCCAAATGGTTATCTTTTATAAGTATGGCATCGCTCAAGCTGAACCTGTGGGGTTCGCCATTTCCTATGAGTATTGCCTTCTTGTCTAAGGCCTTTAAGAGGGTTTTTCTTGTGCCTGCCAATTTGACCTTGGGGCTAACAGCCCTAATTTTTCCAACAAGCTTTCTAGTTTGGGTTGCTATGCCGCTCATTCTTCCCATGATGTTTAATGCTGTCCTTTCCACCAGCAAAATCTTTCGTGCATTGCCCTTGAGCTTTATAACTACAGTTCCCTTTTTCACTTCATCGCCGTCCTTAACTTTAAGCTCAACTTTAACGCCGAAGTGTTCAAAAAGGGCTTTCGCTTCCTCCAAGCCCGCTATAACTCCATCTTGCTTTGCTATAATTACAGCCTCTGCCTCCAAATCCTCGGGAATAACAGCTTCACTCGTGACATCACCGAATGGGGCGTCTTCCTCCAAAAAGCGGAGAAGGTATGTAAGGGGAATCATTTTTCATCACCTTTTGGTCAGGAATTTCCACAGCGGAATAAGCTCCACGTTCATGCCTTTAAACTCTTCCTTTCCTTCTCTGTCCCATGTTATAATCATCAAATTCTCACATCTCAGCTCCTTTGATGCCTTCACAAGTCCCTTTAGCTCCCTCTCCCATGTGCTGGCCTCGTCTATCGAATATGACACCTGTATGAGCTCCACAATTTTACCGTCTTCCCTGACCACGAAGTCAACCTCTCTGCCGTCCTGAGTTTTAAAGTAAAAGATCTCCTTGTTCCTCCGTCTGAGCTCCAAAAATACCGTGTTCTCCATGAGCCGCCCTATATTGCTGGTGAAGCGGAGAGAGTATGCATTTATCAGACCGTTATCTATGGCGTATATCTTTGGAAGGCTCCGTTCAGTTTCTTTTAAGCTGTATGAGAATCTCTTAATGGGGAAGACTATGTATGCATCGGTAAAGTATTCAAGGTAGTTGTACAGCGTGTTTTTGCTCACATCTATCCCAATGCTCTTCATGTAGTTTGCAGTTCTGTTTATGGAAAACTCCTTGGCAAAAGAGGTAACTAAGAGCTTTAAAAACATGCGCACAGCCTTTAAGTTCTTCAGATTATAACGTTCGACCACATCGCGGTACAGCATGACATCTATGTACTCCTCCAGCACCTTGCGTTTCAAATATTCATTCTCTATCATGACAATCTCCGGGAAGCCCCCGAACTCAAGGTATTCCTTTAATAGAGCCTTAACCATTGCTTCTTCTCTCATGGACAGATATCTGCTAAGTTTCACTCCCCTAGCTCTTAAAAACTCTCGGAAACTGAATGGAAACATCTCAAATGTGAGTGTTCTGCCTCTTAGGGCCGAGGCTATCTCTTTGCTGAGGAGCTTTGAGGAAGAGCCCGTGAGAAGAACCTTAAACCCTTCCCTTTCAACTGCCCTTTTGACAAAGAGCTCCCAGTTTGGAACGTTTTGGATTTCATCGAGAAACAAGTACTTCTCGTCTGCGGTGGGGAAAAGTTCATAAAAGACTTTTATAAGTGCCGACAAGTCCTCTATGGATGGGGGATAAAGTCTGTCATCGTCAAGCGGTAAAAATAACACACCCTTCCCTTCTTTTCTGAGATGAGCAAAATGAGATAGCAGATAAAATGTTTTTCCAGCCCTCCTCGGCCCGATTATTGTGATTGCCTTTCTGAGGTTTGTGTCTAAAGGTACATCCAAGTCTCTCTCAACGCCATCGATTTCAAGGTCAAAGAAATCCTTAACGATCTGACCTATTATCTCCTCGCGTGCCATGTTAAGTATAGAGGTAAAAAAGTTTAAAAAGTTTACCTCCTTGTTTAACTACACACTCATTTCAAGCATCCTCTCGATGGCCTTCTTAGCTTTTACAGCAATTTCTTCGGGCACTTCAATTTCGTATTTCTCGTCTCTAAGGGCCTCATAGATGTGCTTGAGTGTAATTGATTTCATTCCAATGCAGAAGGCATCCTCATTTGCGGGATAAAACTTTTTGTTTGGATAGAGCTTTTGCAGCCTATAGACCATCTCCTTCTCAGTAAAGACAACCCACTCATCGTGCTGGCAGGCGTTTCTAACCATCCCACCAGTTGAGACTATTAAATCTGCTCCTTTCTGCACTTCGGGATT
>QMUE01000297.1 GCA_003663535.1 Thermococci archaeon | reverse complement strand
CGGCGGTCATAGCGGCGGGGTCACACCCGGACTCGTTTCGACCCCGGAAGTTAAGCCCGCCAGCGATCTCGGCGGTACTACCCTCCGAGAGGGGGTGGGAAACCGAGGACGCCGCCGGCCACTTAAAGATTCTTCCAAAATTCTTTAACAAGAAAAACTTTCTATTACAAATTTAAAAAAGAAGAGATTATTCTTCTCTTTCACAGAGCTCTAAAAGAACCCCGCCAACACTCTTTGGATGTACAAAAGCTATTTTTGCCCCACCAACACCTATCCTAGGTGTCTCATCAATTAATCTAAAGCCATTTTCTTTTAGTTTTTGTAAGTGTTCTTCAATATTATCAACGCCAAGAGCTATGTGATGAATCCCCTCCCCTCTCTTCTCAATGAACTTTGCTATCGGCGAATCC
The DNA here is from genome assembly GCA_003663535.1 of Thermococci archaeon. Classification (GTDB taxonomy): domain Archaea; phylum Methanobacteriota_B; class Thermococci; order Thermococcales; family Thermococcaceae; genus Thermococcus_A. Next base: position 2,135 of record QMUE01000297.1, on the reverse strand, counting down.
TCAGAAGTAGCCTCTAAAAGTTCAACCCTCGTTTCACCAGCATGGAATATCGCAGTTCTAACTTTCTGATCCGGTACTTCTTCAATTTCCTCAACTTTTACCCCAAGGCTTTCCCAAATCTTAATGGCCTCTTCAAGATTCCTAACAGCAATACCAATGTGGTCAACTTTCTTTATCATACTTTCACCCCCAAGGCTTTTTCCAATACAAGGTCCGCAGCAGAGTAGGGATCAATTTCCCTTTTAGCAATCATTTCAATTAGAACTGCTATGTCATCCTCTCTCATTTTCTCTCCAATTTTTCTCGCGATTTTGCTAGAAACAATAGCCTTAATTTCCTCCCCCACTCTAAACTTCCTCTTCTCCTCGATCTTACCGCTGTTCAATAAGAACTCCCTGTGTTCGTTAATTGCTCCCCAGAGCTCGTCAACTCCCTTGTTAGTAAAAGCAATCGTCGAAACTACCGGTGGCCTCCATCCACTCTTTTGCCACTTATCCTTTTCTAAATCAAGCATGAGTTCAAGCTCAAACATTGTAGCCTCCGCACCCTCTTTATCCGCCTTATTGACTACAAATATATCCGCTATTTCCATAAGGCCTGCTTTTATTGCTTGGATATCATCCCCCAATCCCGGAACGGTTACCAAAACCACTGTATCAGCAGTCTTTACAATATCCACTTCTATCTGGCCAACCCCAACAGTTTCTACAAAAATAATATCACAGCCATAAGCGTCGAGTATTTTTATTGCATCATTTGTGGCCTTGGCAAGGCCTCCAAGAGAACCTCTAGTGGCCATGCTTCTTATGAAAACCCCCGGGTCTGTAGAGTGTCTTTGCATTCTTATTCTATCTCCAAGAAGTGCACCACCAGTAAAGGGAGAAGTGGGATCTATTGCAATGACTCCAACTATATTGCCCTCATCTCTAGCTTTTTTAATGAGCTTATCAACAAGTGTTGATTTTCCAGAGCCCGGAGGACCTGTGATTCCGATTATGTATGCTCTTCCAGTATTAGAGTAGATTTTCTTAACTATTTCTCTGGCTTTTTCTTCATCGTTTTCTACCAGGGTAATTAGTCTTGCAGTTGCTCTTTTGTCCCCTTTAAGCATTCTTTCAATTAACTCATTTATCATGTTTATCACTTGGATTAATTATCCAAAGAATAAAATATAAATCTTTAGCTTTCCCCTCTGAACTTCTTCAACTTCGGCACGGTTTCATCAATAAATCCTATAATTTCCTCAATTGGGCTCCCAGGGCCAAAAACTCTACCAACACCCATTTTTTCTAGTTCTTGAGCATCATCTGGTGGTATTATGCCTCCCGCAAGGACAAGAACATCTTCATTAGCTTTTATCCCTTTTTCCCCCAAAAGCTTAAGGATCTTGGGTATGAGAACCATGTGAGCTCCAGACAGAATACTAAGACCCAGAACATCTATATCCTCCTGAACCACGGACTCTGCGATCTGTTCCGGAGTTTGTCGTATTCCTGTATAGATAACTTCAAAGCCAGCGTCCCTAAGGGCCCTTGCTATCACTTTTGCTCCTCTATCGTGACCATCTAATCCAGGCTTAGCTATTAGAACCCTAACTTTTGAGCGCTTAACCATATTCACCACCGGCTTTCATTAGAGTGGAATACTATTTAAACATTGTCAAATCTAAAGGTTAAAGTTTACATTGGATATTTTATCCATACAGTGCAAGACTTTTAAATTCTTAAAAACCAATACATTGGGAGTTAAAATGATGGACCTTCACACACATACCAGATTCTCCGACGGAACTGGGTATATAAGGGATAACATTGCCGAGGCAGAGAGAAAAGGCCTAAGAATAGTAGGTATAAGTGACCATATCCACTTTTTTACTCCTCATGTTTTGAATTCATACCTCTCCTTAATAAACCAAGCCAAAAAGGAGAGTGAAACAATTGTGCTGGCAGGTATAGAGGCTAACATCCTTCCAGAAGGCGTGGATATCACTGATGACATGAGGAAAAGGCTCGACTATGTGATAGCCTCAGTCCATATGTATTTTAATCTCGGGAGTCATTATAAATACCTAGAGCTTGTGAAGACAGCTATCCAAGATGAAAATGTTGATATAATCGGCCACTTTGGAAATGTTT
>QMUE01000296.1 GCA_003663535.1 Thermococci archaeon | reverse complement strand
GTGGGATAAGGGAGCGGAATATGCAGAACGCTTTTTCAAAGGCGAATTTGATTACGCAACATGGGCAAAGCTGGATGCTTCATTATGGAAAGGAAAAAGTAGAGAGGAGATCATGGAATGGGCAGATTCTGTAGACTATTTTGAAGGAGTTGAAGAGCTCTTTGAGTTTTTAAAAAGGAATAAGTTTAAAATAGCCATAATTAGTGGAGGCCTCAAATGTCTAGCAGACAGAATTGGAAAAGAGCTTAAAGCGGATTTTGTCTATGCTAATGAGCTTGTCTTTGATGAAGAAGGAAAAGTTACTGGAGATGTTCTCCCTTGGGTGGACTTCAGGAATAAGGGTGATATTTTGCTTGAACTCAAGGAGAAACTTAAGCCTAAACTCACGATAGCTGTGGGGGATGGCCATAATGACATTGCCATGTTCAAGGTTGCTGATGTTAGTATAGCCATAAATCCTCATGAAGGAGTAGAGGGAGATTACTTGGCAAAGGATCTCTACGAGGTAAAGGAAATAATTGGGAAAATTTTAAAGGAAAGCGGTCAGTGAAGGGCGTGTTCTTCATCTTTCAGCAAACCAAAAGCTCATCATCCCGTGTTTAAAAGTACTCCGAAGTTTTAAAAATTTAAAGGCCGTTGGTTTTTGTTAGCAGGATCCAGAACAAATCCCCATAAAGCACAGAGATTAAGAACCCTAGGAAGAGTGCAGGGGCAAAGGGCATTGCATTCCTAACCAGAAACTCATCTTCAAGTTTCTCTTCCTCCACGAGTCTTTTTAGTGTTTCAATGTTTTCTTTTGTGAGGCCTTCGGCAGTTGGAGAGGTTATCAAGTTGTCATACTCTACTCTTAGAGCATTTACATCCAATGTTTTTAAGGCCCGGATGAGCTTATCAAATGACCCTTCTCGATCCCGCTGGATTTTTCCATCTTTCTCGTATATCCACTCTCCAAGGATATCCCATTCTTTGAGTTCATTCACGTTAACCTTTTTTGTGAGTACTTCTACTCGCATAATGCTCACAAGAGAGAAAAATGTTTTGAAGAGATAGAACATCACGGCGATTTTTAGATAACTGTAAGTTACCTGGGGAGTGTTAAAGACAATATCATAAATTAAAAGACCAGCCCCAATTAAGTCTCCGATTTTTCCAAGTTTTGCCATCAGAGCTATTGTAATCATCCAGATTAAAAAACCAAGAAGAGGATTGCCGGAAATCGAGGATTGTTGCAATACTCTGAGAACTACAAATGCTCCTGATACCCAAAGAGCAAATTCAAATGGCCTGAACCACTTCTCAATGAAAATTTGTTTCAATCGATTCATTTTCTTGTTTTTTAAGAGCATTGCCAATGAATAAATAAAGATGAAAGGAAAGATAGCTAAGATGCTGTTTAGTAGGAGAGTTAGTGAATGAAGGGGATATTTTGAGGCGTATGGAGGTATGACTTTTGCATATCTAGACGCATATGGAAAAAGGGCTGAGTAGGCCATTAAAATTACCACATCTCCGCTTGCCCAGCCGCCCATCATATAAAGGAGGTAACCTAATAGAAACCCGGTTCCAAGGCCAATTATCCCGGATAAAGCGAAAATTGTATTATGCTTTATAACAAACCCCAGATAGAGGTAATACAAAATACCCAACCCTGCTACTGGAAAGACATGTTTGTCATCAATAAAACCAGTTTTGATATCCGTATAAGATGTAAGAATTCCCATAATAACCCCTAAAAGTATTAAGAGAAGTTCCATTAAATCACCTCACAGTGTCTCGAGAAGTTTATTCTTGATGGTCTCTACATATTGAGTGACCGATGAGTTAATGGACTGAACACTGCTGAAAATAACTCTTATAGTAACTGTAACCAATATAAGAACTGCGGCTAATATGAATAAGTACTCAAGCGCGCTTTGAGCTTTTCTTGGCATTCCTATCACACCTAATTACATTTGGATGTCAAATGATTTAAAGCTTTTCATTTTTCTGTGCAATCTTTTTAAATGCTTTCCCCTACAGCTTTTGAGGGGTCATGAAAATCTACAAGCTTTATGTGAGGGAAGAATACTTGGAGATGATTGAGAGTGGGAAGAAAAACATAGAGGTTAGGGTAGCGTACCCACAACTTAGGGACATTAAACCAAAGGATAAAATACTCTTTAATAACACAATCCCTGCTGAAGTTCTGACTATAAAACAGTATGAAACCTTTAGACAGGTTCTAAGAGAGGAGCCAATTGAGAGAATATTTCCCGACAAGCCAAGTTTTGAACAGGCCGTAAAGAGATTTCATAATATGTATCCGAAATGGAAAGAGAACAGGTATGGGGTACTTGCAATAAAGTTCCGCCTTCTAAGACCAAGGAGGGAGTAGGGTGAAGAATCTGAAGTTTGATGGGAAATACAAAGAACTACTCCTTAGTGGAAAAAAACAGGCCACAATAAGATTCGGAAAAGTTAACATAAAGCCGGGGGATGAAGTTTTAATACATTCAGCTGGTTACGTTCTTGGCAGGGCTAAAGTTAAGAGGGTTGAGAAAAAGAAAGTT
>QMUE01000295.1 GCA_003663535.1 Thermococci archaeon | reverse complement strand
GCGGGAACTCCAGTAATAAACCTCATCACGCGTACCCTTGGCCATTAGAACGACAACTCTCCCAGGTTTGTGTCTTCCTGTTCTCCCTTTTCTTTGGATGCTCCTTATAGCAGATGGTACGGGCTCATAAAAGACTACCAAGTCTACCTCTGGAACATCAAGACCTTCCTCCCCTACACTAGTTGCTACCAAAACATTAAATTCTCCTTGGGAGAATAGGTCTAAAACCTGTTTCTGCTTTTTCTGGCTTAAGCCTTTATCGTTTTCTTTGCTTGCTTGACCAACAAATCTCACGGCCTTTATGTGATCTTCGAGGAGTTCCTTCACTATTTTCTTTGCAGTTTCCCTATAATTAGTAAAGACTATTATTTTTGAAGAGGGTTTCTTTTTTAACTGGGAGCTTATAAGCTCTTTTAGCTTATCGAGCTTTGGGTGATCAAGACCAAGTTCTTTTGCTTGAACGAGAAGGGTCACTGCCTTTTTCATTTTTGGGTCTTGAATGAGTTCTTTTGTAGATTTCGTTCTTCCTTTCTTCGATTCTTCATAAAGTTTTTTCAAATAAGCTCTTAGTGCTGAAAGCCCTTGGGTTTCTAGGAGTTCTATTGCATGGTGAAGCTTTAATGCTTTTGCTTGGTAAAGCATGAGTCTTCCAATTTCGTAGTTCCCCTTGGCCATTTCAGCGTTTATCACTTGTCCTACTTTTAGAATATCTTTTTTTGGGATATCTGGAGAGGGACCATCTATTAGTCCTGCTTCGGCGAGAGGCTTTAAAGAGTCTCTAAGCATTTTGCGTAAAAGCTTTCTAATCTCTTTATAGATTTCAGGAAGTTCAACTTTAATCCACTCAAACCTTATTCCCTGTACATAGGGTCGTACATCGGGAGAATTTTCATTTCTGACCTCAATGTGCTCAATGAAGAGATTTTTAACAATAGATCTTATTTTAGCCTCATCACTTCCGGGAGAAGCAGTTAAGCCAAGGATAACTGGGTATTTTGCTTGTTTCATATATTCTTTGGCAATGTAAACATATCCATAGTTCCCGACTGCCCTGTGGGCCTCATCGAATACTAATAAAACAACGTCTTCTAAGGTTATTCTACCCACCACAAGGTCATTTTCTATTGTTTGGGGTGTTGCAGTTATTATGACGCTTTTTCTCCAAATTTCAGCCCTTTTTTCGGGTGGAGTCTCACCAGTCAGTGTATTTATTCTCTCTTCCGGGATGTTAAAAAGCTTCAAAAAACTCTCTCTATGTTGGAGCGCTAGGGGCTTTGTAGGAGCAAGCATCAAGACTTTTCCACCATATTTTGAGAGCCGGTAATCTGCTATTAACTGGGCTATTAGAGTCTTTCCTAACCCTGTTGGTAGAACAACTAGGCTATTTTTGTCTTTACACTTTGCGTAGATTACCTCTTGATAAAGCCTTGGCTGTATAAGGTCTTTTCGCAAATACATTGGGATATATTTAGATGATGAGGTTTATAAATCTAATAGAAGACACGCATCGAAACTCCTATAAACTCCTTTAACAAAGGCCATTTAGGTGTTAAAATGCCACGGGGAATGGGATGGGGAAGAGGAAGAAGACGAAAAATGCGTTTTATAGGATTTATTCCTGAGGTTAGGCATTTTTATCCAGCTAAGCCACCATTTGGCCCGCCTCAACCCCCCATTTTCATGAGTTATGAAGAGTTTGAAGCATTAAGGTTGGTTGATTATGAGGGCCTAACTCAGGAGGAGGCTGGCCAGAGAATGGGTGTCTCAAGAGGAACAGTATGGAGAGCATTAACATCAGCGAGAAAAAAAGTTGCTCAAATGCTTGTTGAAGGGAGGGAGCTCATAATCCTTGCTCAAGGGAATGAAATTCCTAGGGATAGTTCATCTGAGGAGCCAGGGGTTTCCAATAAAAACCCTCTCTAATCCCTCTTCTTTAGCCGTATAATAGACCTCTTTCATTTGTTTTTTGCTTGTAGGTAGAACATCATGCATTAAGTGCTGAGGAGCAAAACCGAGAAGAACGTAAGGAATCTCTGGATCAAGTTTTGCAAGATATGTTGCTATTTTTCTGACCTCCTCCTCGTCAATGTAATGAGGAACTACAAGAGTGCTCACGACTAACAGTGGGGGCTCGTTTCTTGTTTTCATTGAAGAAATAAGTTTTATGTTTTCTTTTATTCTTTGGAGGGCTTTTTCTCCGTTTATGCCTGTTAAGGCCTCATAAACTTGGGGTGTGTATGCTTTCCAGTCAATCTTAACTATCCCACCACTTTCAAGGCTTAATCTTACCATCTCGCGAATTATATTGGGGTTTTCAAGCCCATTTGTTTCCCAGCAGATTCGTTTTATGCTCTTTACTTTTTCTGCCCGCTTTAGGATTTCTCTTGAGGTTTTAATTGCATAAGGTGCGTGTGGGGTGGGATCTCCACCGAAGTAACATACACAAGAGACTTCTCTTTTCATAGCAACATTAACAAGTTCTTCTGAGCTCATAATGATCCCTTCAAAAGGATCCATTTTTCCGTCTTTTATCATGTACTTGTGCTCTATGTT
>QMUE01000294.1 GCA_003663535.1 Thermococci archaeon | reverse complement strand
GTAGTCATCTCCTGCATAATATGCGCAAACGACATATGCAACTGGAAAAACGCCAAAAACATTTAAGAAAAACAAAATCACAAGCCTTCACTTTTAATGTCGTCTCGCATTGCTTCTGCTTAACACGCTGTATTATTTGTTTTTGGCGCTAAAAATGATTCATAATACGCTATGATGTTTATTTTTAATCTGAGAGACGGGACGTTTCCTTTCAAAGAAGGGGAAGAAGTAGTTATAGGCATAGACGATAGAAGATTAATTATAGAGAAGCATCCTAACGTCATAATGAAGTTTACCAACACAACACCCAGTACAAAAAGTATGATGCCCACAGAAATTGTAATGGTTGCTATTCTCGGTTTACGCTTAATCGCTGTTAAGCGTTGAAGCTTTGTATTGTGGTGGTGTTAGCCATGGTTCCGCTTGTTCCCTGTATGTTTGGCGCCAGCTTTCGATGCTTTTGTTTATGTATGCGCCTTATTGTTCGGGCAGTGCTTGTCCCATCCAGTACTCTAGGTATAGCGGGTCGACTTTGTGGTCGCTTAGGAATGTGCGGAAAGCCGCCCTAAGCGAGTGGGGGCTGTAGGGGTTTCTGCCCTTAAAGTAGCCAGCAAACTTTTGGGCTGTTTTGTGGAAGTAGGCGTGGACAGCCCTTGAAGATACATTATAAATAGGCATACCGTCATCCAACTTTTCAGTGATGAATGGCACGCCTGTTTTCTTTCGTGTTAAGCTTAGACATACGGGCGTGGTGCCCTTTTCGAACTCTTCCTTGATATCGCCGTATTTTAATGCCAAAAGGTCTGATACGCTTAATCCACTTTGAACAATCGAGGCTGCTATGCTCTTATAGGTTGGCTCGTCCATGGACGCTATGAAATCACCTACCTCCTCTCCACAGTCCACGGATGCTTCTTATTGACCGGCTGAGCTGGAGGCAATTGCACACAATGTAAGCTTATGGGAATATCAAAATATTTAGCGAGACTTTGAACAGCACCCACATAAATTCTTATGGTTTTCGGCGAGGAACCTCTATTTTGAAGCCAAGCCACAAAACTATTAAGCGTCATGCGATCCACACGCTTCCTCTGACTTCTCGGCAGAAGCCTATCACGCTCCACACAATCCAAGAAACCACCTATAGAACCTTGGCTTGAGTAAAACTCTTGAAAAACATCAAAGCTCGGCTATAAACATTGCGCGTTCCAGGCTTCAAAACAGAAAGAAACTTGGAAACCTCAAAATCAAACTTAAAAAGCATAAGAAGCACCTATTAAAACGAAAATAGAAAAAGAGGGAGGTTGCGTGGATTTCTTATAAGCGTGTAGGTAAAGCCTATAAGAGTTGACGTGTACTGTTCCATGAACAACCCAAAGGGATCCTTATGTATGAGTTTGACGTGGTGATAGTGGAAGATGAGAGTGGCGGGTACGTGGCTTATGTTCCAACCTTGCCTGGCTGCCACACCCAAGGAGACACCCTACAAGAGCTTATGGACAACGTGAAAGAGGCCGTGGAACTTTATCTCGAAACCTTATCCGAGGAGGAAAAGCAAGAGCTCCTACGCCAAAGGGTCGTTGGAATACAAAAAGTGAAGATCCTTGCCTAAAATTAAGCCGCTATCGCCTCAAAAAGTCATTAAAATCTTGGAGAAAGCCGGGTTCAGAATCCTCCGCCAAAAAGGCTCCCACCTAATCATGATAAACGAGAAAGGAACAAGAATAGTAGTTCCAGTTCACCCAGGAAAAGACATCAAACCAGGCCTAATCAGAGCAATAATAAAAGAGGCAGGGCTAAAACGAGAAGAATTCTTCAAACTTCTAAAAGAAAAATAACCCCAAACCTCAAAATTTTAGAAGTAAATAAATAGAAAAAGGGGAGTTTGCGGGAGATTTCGCCAGCTCGATATGTTAGAAGCCATAAAAGACTAGAATAACTAAGTTTCAACAAAATTCTAAGCTCCTAACATCTATACCTAAATCGATTTTAAGTATAGTATATCTAGCGCCGGGGAGGGGATTTCAACGCCAATTTACCAGTAAAATCTAAGTTTCATTAGTGGTTATTAGAGTCATAAGCCATTCTAACAACAGATTTGTTATATGACTTGAGATAAAATCTTCAATTTCCCTTAGGGTTTTATCACTCAATTGCCCTCGAACTATAAAGAAAAATAAAGGCACTTTTTTATAACGTTGGGTGATGCGTTTTTCAAATTCGTCAAACAAATTTTTATTCTTGTTTTTGGCTATCACGTTCATCATTTCACGGGTTAAATTAGGTAAATCATCAGTTAATCTCCGGAAGAAATAATAATTAGGCAGTAAAATAAATTCATTGTCTGTTAAATGCAAGAGTTTATTGATTTTAAATTCTACTTTCTCAATGTTAAATATTGTAAAGACATCCGTTCTAGCATCCCCAAAAAACTCGTTAAGCTTATGCCACAGTAACGCTTCCCGCCTAGGTAAATTACTCATAAGTGTAAGTGTTTGCCGAACAGAAAAATGCAATACTTTACTAACAAACCACTCAGAATCCAAATAAAAAACATTAAAGCATCGCCCGTCTATAATAAGT
>QMUE01000293.1 GCA_003663535.1 Thermococci archaeon | reverse complement strand
CTGATATTCTGGGGGGTTTTAGTTCTTGGTTATTTAAAGCCAATACAATTCCCAGAATGGGTTTACTGGCTTCTCATATTTATTTTATCCTTTGCACTCCCAATTTATGGCCAGCTGGCTGTTTTAGTAATGTTTCTCCTTTCAAGAGAGTACAACGTCTTTGAAAAATATGCAAAATTTGTCCTCTTGGGCTCCATTCTCTCCATACTGGTTCTCTATTCGTTTGAAGGTATCCCATTTTTCCAGTGGGGATTGAGGTTTAGGCTTGTTAAACCTTTAGTACTCTTCGCATTTTTGTCTGGAATTTCTCTCACATACTGCAGGTTAAACTGGAAGCTCAAGATACTTGCTCTTTTAATACTTGAAGTTCTTTTCTTTTTAGGAACTTTTAGGTCTCTAATGCTACTAGTATTTCTTTTTTACATCCTCCCCTATTATTATGAGAACAAACTGACATTTAAACAAGTTCTAGTAGCACTCCCCATCTTTTTGGTTGTTATATACCTAAGTGGAAATCTTGAAAGTCTTTTGGTAAGGGTGGGATTTACATTTCTGGTCTTCCACAATATAGTCTCTGTCTCCCTTCCACTTGGATTTTTCCATGGTAAATTGTTGCTCCACAACGATCCAAGGTGGAGAGTTGCATTTATGTTTACCCTTAACGGCAGATATACATACTTTCTCTTCGGCCAGCCAATAGCGGATTTTGGAGTTTTGGGAGTAATTGAAGCATATCTCATCGGAAGTTTGCTAAAATTATCGGAGGTCGATGAGAAGACTGCAAGTGTCGTTTTGGCGACGCTGATATATGCCCTTGAGAGTGGGATTGATGCCTTTGTCCTTTCTGTGTTATTGCTTTTTGGTGGGGTTTATTCGAGGTACACATCGAAAGGCTAAAATACAAATTTGAACTAATTATAACGGTGATCCTATGAACCCACTCAAAGAGGCTCTTAAGATTAGAGAGGAGATAATTGCCTGGCGAAGAGATTTTCATATGCACCCTGAACTTGGTTACGAAGAGGAACGGACTTCCAAAATAGTTGAAGAACACTTGAGAGAATGGGGATACAAGATTAAGCGCGTTGGGACTGGTATAATAGCAGATATTGGAAAAGAAGGAAAAACTGTAGCTTTGAGGGCAGATATAGATGCTTTGCCCGTTCAGGAAGAGAATGATGTGCCTTACAAGTCCAGAATTCCGGGAAAAATGCATGCCTGCGGTCATGATGCTCACACAGCAATGCTCCTTGGAGCTGCAAAGATAATTGGAGAACACAAAGAAGAACTTCCCAACAAAGTGAGGTTAATATTCCAGCCGGCAGAGGAGGGAGGGAACGGAGCACTAAAAATGATCGAAGGTGGGGCCTTGGAAGGCGTAAATGCTATCTTCGGTCTCCACGTATGGATGGAGTTGCCAAGTGGTGTTGTTGGAATTAGAGAAGGCCCATTTATGGCCGGAGTCGGGAGATTTGACGTAGAAATAGAGGGCAAAGGCGGTCACGGAGCCTCGCCGCATGAAACAATAGATCCAGTACCCATAGCAGCTCAGGCCATTTTAGCATTCCAAACAATCATAAGCAGGAACCTTAACCCCCTAGAGAGTGGTGTGGTTAGCGTGGGGACAATAAAAGCGGGAGAAGCATTTAACGTGATTCCAGAGAGAGTTTATATAAATGGCACTTACAGGTTCTTCACACAAGAAACAAAAAAGCTAATTGAAAAGAGAGTTGAAGAAGTTTTAAAGGGCATAGCCCTTGCTAATAATGCGTCTTACAAGCTCAAGATAGAGGAAGTTGCTCCTCCAACAATAAACGATTCTCAAATGGCATCTCTCGCCAAGAGAGTTGCTCAGAAGTTAGAATTAAAAGTTGAGGAAGTTCCAAGGAGCATGGGGTCTGAGGACTTTGCATTCTACCTGCAAAAAGTGCCAGGAGCATTTATAGCTCTGGGCATCAAAAACGAGGAGAAAGGAATAATCCATCCTCACCACCACCCAAAGTTCAATGTAGATGAAGAAGTCCTCCCATTAGGAACGGCCTTGGAAGTTGGACTGGCTTTTGAGAGAATTTGATCGAATTCTTTTCCACTTTTCTTGCAAAATATTCAAGATATGATGAGATAACTGTACAACTTTTATTTTTACATTTCAGTACATAAACAACCACCCTATATCATTAGAGGATAACTAACATGATTAAAAGGTATGCTTTATACAAGGATGATCTTCTACTCATAGAAATGTTTATAATTATACATTACAGAAATTAAAAATGAAATACCGCCCTAGGAGGGAAGCTGATGAAGAAAAGTATAAGTTTACTTTTGGTAGTGTTGATGGTGCTTTCAGTAGTACCTGCAACTCTCGCTCAAGCCTCTTTTACAAACACAGAAGAAAACAAACAACTAATATCCACAACCGGCACTACATACTTCAATAATGCCCTCACAAAATCTCTATTTAAGGAAATCCAGAAAGAAATAACAAATGACAAAAAAGAGGTTAGATTAATAATTGCACCGAAAGATGGTTATGAAATGAAAGTTTATGAAGAGTTAAAGAAGATGGGAAAAGTCGACCCAATGAGTAAACCCGAGTATAAATTCAT
>QMUE01000292.1 GCA_003663535.1 Thermococci archaeon | reverse complement strand
GCCTTGCATATGGAATACCAACTAAAATTACGCCATTCATCTCATCACCACTGTAATCCTGGCCCTCACTATTTCTCCCACCCATGACTCCAAGAAGAACAGCTCCATCTCCCTTAGCCTCTTCCTTAAATGCCATCACAAGAAGATCGTTTTCTTTGGAAGAAACGCCTCTCTTCTCTATGAATACTTTCTTTCCACTAGCCTCCTGAATCTGAATATCCACATTTGCGGACAAAAGGCCCTCAAGAACCTCATAAGACGCCGTAAAAACTCCAACATTCTTTGGAATGAGCTTTGCAGCTTCCACAATATACTTAGCCATTTTTTTATAGAGCTCCAAACTTCTTTCATCACCCCGTGTAGAAACATCTTTAGCAACAAGAACAATGGCATTCTCTTTTTTTACAATTCTTGGGAACTTCTTCAGCTTCCCCTCTATGCCCATAATATCAGCGAAAGCCTCCAACGGCGTCATGGTTCCAGACATAAAAATCGCTGATTGAACGTTCTTAACAAAACCTAAGGCCTTTGAAGGATCAAGAGCTACAAGTTCCAGAGAGAATCCTTTTTCTCGACTCATCAAGAACAAATAATCCTCCTTACCAATGAGTGCAAACCACAGTAATAAGAACTCTCCAACCCTACCAACGTAGCTCCTTGGAGGAAGGCTTCTCTCTATTTTGTCTTCTCTTATTGCATCACCCGCCTTCACCATTTGATCTAAAATCCTAATCAGTTGTTTTTCATTTATTTTTAAAACATCGAAAACATGATAAAATATACTCTCTGGAATTATTGGGACTTCATCAATTTTGATATCCCTCAATTTTTCTTGATACAGATTTTCCAGCCCTTTTAAGAATATACTAAGGAAGTTGGCAATTTCATGTTCTTTATACTCATCAGCTTCTTTTATAGCCCTGTTAATACTATAAACACTTAATCTATCACTTAAAGCATTTATGGCCTGATTAGGCAAATTATGAGCCTCATCAAATATTACAATGAGATCAGAATAGTCAAAGTCAAAATACGCCATAAAGTTCTCCCTAATAGCGGGGTTGATCATATAAAGGTAACTAGCTACGATTACGTCGGAATTAAAGGCTATTTTTCTGGTAAGCTCATACGGACAGAAGTCAAGCATTTTTGAATGGGTTAATATCGTCATAGGTTCAGCAGGTTTTTGTACGAAATACTGAGCAAGTTCATCAAATTCTTCCTTCTTTTTCTTCAGGTTTTCAAAAAACTCACATTTTCCAAGTTTTTTAAGGTTTTTACAAACAATCATCGCATTATATGCATCTGGAGCAAAGTTCTGGACGTATTGGTGAAGACAGAGCTCTTTCCTACTTCTAAACTCAACACCACTTACATGAGTTTTGTTGCTTATGGCTTTAAGTTCTTCAATTACCCGGTCCATTTGTTTGTGTGTCCTTGCGAGATAGACAATCTTGTACCCCATCTCTTTGGCATACGGCAATGCTCCTGCCAGCACACTTATTGTCTTTCCAAATCCAGTAGGGGCCTCAATAACCAGGTTTTCTCCATTTCTAACTGCATTATCCACTAACTTAATGAAATCCTCTTGATTGGGCCTCAAGGATTGGTATGGGAAGTATTCACTCATGTTCACTCATCAAAAAGGTTATTAATGAGGGTTTTTAACTTTTCCTAAAGCATCAGTGAGGGTCTAAAATGGAGGAATATCAAAAAAAGTTATTGGAGAGTGGAATTGAGGGGGTTATAATCATGATACTTGCGTACTTCTTTTACTATCAGAATTACCTTCTATACAAATGGCACCGTGGCCTGCCCCTACCCTCAAAGACACCATTCCTAATTGCAGGTATTTTAACGGGGACTGCATATATTCTTTACAAAGCCTACAAAATATACTCTGAGATTCAAAAACATAAAATCGCCAATGTTTTAAGAGAAGAAAAATTGGAAGAAATTTGAAAATCAAATTTCTAGCTCGTTTATGTGCTCAAGAACTCTTACCATCAAGTCAATACTTGCATCAACGTCTCTTTCATCAACTACTTCTGTGTTTGAGTGAATGTATCTTGAAGGAACGCTTATGGCACCGGTTGGGACGCCTGCTTTGTTTAAGTGGATTGCTCCAGCATCTGTTCCTCCACCGAGAAGTATATCCCACTGGTATGGAATTTCGTATTTCTTGGCGAGTTCCTCCATCCATTTAACTATTGTTGGGTGACATATAACGGAGCGATCCATGATTTTTATTGCAGTTCCTTTTCCTAGTTGGGTTACTTGTTTGTGCTCAGGGGTGCCTGGAACGTCAGCAGCTATGGTAACATCTATGGCAAACCCATAATCAGGTTCAATTCCAAAAGCACTCGTCCTAGCACCTCTAAGGCCTACCTCCTCTTGGACTGTTGCGACAAAGTATACGTCCGCATTGCTCTCTTTCAGTTGCCTTGCTGTTTCAACCAATGTGTAAACTGCTATTCTGTCATCAAAAGCGATGCTTACAAATCTGTGCTTGCCAAGTCTTTCAAGTCTTCCATCCCAAGTGATTATCGTTCCTATTTTAACTCCAATTTCCTCTGCCTCTTCCTTGCTCTCTGCACCTATATCAATGAATATT
>QMUE01000291.1 GCA_003663535.1 Thermococci archaeon | reverse complement strand
TTGAAGATTTTAAGGTCTCTTTTATGAAGTTCCTTAAATAATGGGTGGTCGCCCCTAGGAGCTCTGGAAAAAGAGATCTTCTTTCTAATCTTTCATAAAGAGCAAAAGCAACGTCTTCATTATTCTTTTCCGTTGCAACCTTAAAGAACTCATGAAACTCTTCATCAGGTACTTTTCTAACATTTTCTGGGAAAACAAGCCAGATGCCATCCGTTTCAAATTCCCATGTTAATGGCTCATCAAATTCCACTTTTGCAAACTTCTCCCAACTGAGGATGCTCCATTCCTCCTCTTTCTCCAAATTCTCCTTCTCACCTTTTATCTCCAATGTTGGGGAATATATCTCCCCCTTCAAAATCCCCTCTTCCTTAAGTTCCAAAAGCTCTTGGGAATAAAGAGGAGTGTCTTTTCCTTTAACAGCAAACCCCCAGTAATGATGCTTAACCCTCAAGCGGCCCATATACACTTCAATACCTTTGTGTTCTTTCTTAGTATAAATGTCAAGTATCTCCACCTCTTCCCTTTTAGACGGGAATGTATCAACTTCCCAGAACTTATTGAGAGGATTAGCAAATACAAAATGAAACTTTCCAATACTCAGTTTGTCTCTAGCAATATAAAGGCCCCCTCTCGAAAAATATGCCATACCCGGTAGAAGGGAGCGATAGTACTCTGGCTTATCGACTTCCTCTATCACATAACCTTTAAGCTTAAGCCAGTTGATAAAGCGGAGGAGCTCTCCAATATTAGATTTTTCCCCAAGTTTATACCTTATCCAAGGCTCATCAAGCACTAAAAAGTAACTTTCATCGCTAGCTGTTCTTATGGAGGAGTAATTGAAAGATGGACGCAAAATTCGTATTTCTTTTTTACCTGTGAGCGGATTGTCATAGATTTTGGCCCTCTTTTCCTCTACAAGCTCCATTGCAAGCTCTTTCTCAAACTCATTAAGCTCATCCCAATCAAGAATCTTAAGCTCACTTAACATGTAATGAAGGTGTTTTTTCACAACAAGCCTATTTCTAAGGTTTATCGGCATGTATTCAATTATTCCCTTCTCAAGTTTTTCTACAAACTCATCCACGTGTTCTTTGTAGTAGTAGTCAAGACCATTCTTTCTTAGGATTACTCCATTTATCGCTTCTCTTTCCTTTTTTCTCCCTGCCCTTCCAAAACGTTGAATTAATGAGAATAACCCATCTGGTGGAATTCCATAATTTATAACAGCGTCTAAATCTCCAATGTCAATACCCAATTCTAGAGCATTGGTGGTTAACAAGACAAGAAGCCTTCCTTCTTTGAAGTCCCTCTCAATCTCCCAGCGAATGTTTTTAGGTAAAGTTCCTTTGTAAGTTGTCGTCTTATAGATAGCAGGAGAAGTTAATAAGAATCTCATGAGTTTTTCCGTCCCTTTTCGAGAATCAAAAAAGACCAGCGTTTTTATGCCCTTCTCAGCAAGCTTTTCAACAATTTTTCTCAGGAGCTGCATTTCATTTAATCTTCTTGGCTCAAACATTACAAGATACCTTCTTGGAAACGGATTTGTGGACTTTGCAATAGCTTTAAATGGCCTTCCAAAGAATGTTTCGGCAAATTCTTTTGGATTCCTTAATGTTGCAGATAAGCTTATTATTTGAGACCTTTTGCCATAGCGTTCCAAGGCTTTTAGTAATCTCTTGAAGAGATAAGATGCATTTGTACCAAAGACCCCCCTGTAAATATGAAGTTCATCAACTACAAGGTACTTAATATTTCTCAAAAGCCAATCATAGTCTCTTTTGTTCCTCAAAATGTTGTAGTGAATCATGTCAGGGGTTGTAAAAACCACCCTCGGCTTTTCCCGGATGAGTTTTCTTCTTTCACTCCAGTCGACATCTCCAGTCAAAATCTTCGCACTAAGCATCTTTCCAGTTATCCGGAAAAAGTGAAAGTTTTCGATGTTAAATTTTTCATGCTGATTATTTATCAAGGCCCTTGTTGGATAAACAAGCAGGTAAGTGTCTTGAGGATTTGAAAGATAGTTATCAAATATTGCCAATCTGAAAATTTCGCTTTTGCCAGAGGCCGTTGGAGTCGTTACCACGATGTTCTCCCCTGAGTAAAGGGCCTCTAGAGCATCAACCTGATGCTTGTAGAGTTTAAATCCCATTTCCTCAATAAGACGATTTATTTCAGAATTTTTAAACTCAAAATGAGCATGTCTACCCCTTTTAGGCCTGAAGTCTTTCACCACTACAATCTCACTTGCTATCTCCTTGAAAATCTCCATCATGATAACCTCACCTTTTAGGGTTAAAGTGTTTTTCTATTTATACTATCAAACCTCCTTTTTGGAAAAGATATAATTTTTATAACAGCGACACACGAAGTAAAAATAAAACAAAAAAGCTAAAAAATATCTGCATTCATTTTTCAACTTTATTAACTGTCTCTTATCTCGATTCTATAATCAGCAATTTCTTCTTTGGAAGTTCATTGCCTCGTATCTCGCGTACTCTCTCTGAACTTCAGGCTTCCTCTCCTTCACCCAAAACCTTCTCAAACTCTCGAAACTAAACATCACACATCACCAATAATTAATAGAATGCTCAAACTACAAGGAAATACTGGTCAAAAAT
>QMUE01000290.1 GCA_003663535.1 Thermococci archaeon | reverse complement strand
GATTGGGAGAGGGAGCTCCTTTAAAATTGAGAAGTGCGAGCTTGAGAGGGCTCAAAGAAAATATCATTCTGGGATAGGGCTTAGAGTTGGATACAAAGGAAAGCAGGGTTTCTCTTACATAACCGGAATTAATCATCCAAAGGGAGAACCTAAGAAGTTTGTTAAGAGAACCATAAAGCTTGCCAAGATTGGGCAAGTGAAATTCTACGGATTTTCCGATAAAAAGCCGATTAAAAAGGTTAATGGGATTTACGATAAAAAGATAGCTGAGCTAGAGTTTGAAGAAGCTCTAAAGATGGGAAAGGAGATATCCCAAAAGGAGAGCGAGCTGAGAGAAAAATATGGAACAGGTTATACCTTCTCAGGAAGATTGGCCTTTGGAGTAGCAAAAGACGGCATAGCAAATTCAAACGGAATTGAAATGACGGAAGAAGGGACAGCAACTAGCTTTAGTGTTTATATAGTCAAAAAAGATGGGAAAGTTGGAAGTGGGGATTATTACAAGGCTTCCCGGATACTGATGAATTTTGAAAAAGAACTAGAGATAGGACTTGAAAAAGCCCTGCAAGAGACCAAGTTGAGCTACAATGCAAAGCCCTTAAATTCATTTGAGGGAGAGCTTGTTTTAGAGCCCCATTCGGTTGCATCAATCCTCGGGCTGTTTATTTCGAACTTAAGAGGAGATAACTTATATCACAAGAGAAGCAAATTCACAACAGTTGGAGAAAGTGTAGCAAGTGAACCTTTTACTCTCATCGATGATGCCACATTGGAGGGCAAAATAGCGAGCTATTCTTTTGACGGCGAGGGAAATCCGGGCCAGAGGACAATCTTAGTTGAAAATGGGATATTGAAGAATTTCCTCCTAGATGAAACCTATGCAAGACTTTTGGGAATGGAAAGCACGGGGAACGCTGTAAGGGACTTTAGGACGTCTCCACATATTGGCACAAGTAACATAATTGTAGATGGAAAAAGAGAGAACCTCGAAGATTTTGAAGGAGTTGTGATAAAAAAGGTCTTTGGTGAACACACAGCAAATCCAATAAGTGGAGACTTTTCACTAACCGTGGAACTTGGTTACGTCGTTAAGAACGGTGAGCTTATCCCCTTTAAAGACAACATGTTTGTTGGAAACATATTTGAGTTCATAAACTCTGTAGTTGCTGTGGGAAAGAAAAAAGAAGAGCTTGGGGCTTTTATATCTCCCAGAGTGCTCGGCTTGGGAAAGATCGTGTAACCTTTATGGGGCACTTGGATAAGTAACCACAATTTCAAAGAGCATTAAGGTGAATAGCACCAAGTAAAATGCGATAACTATTACAAACAACCCAAGTACTTTCAGCGGAGTTTTCTTGGATTTAAGAATGAGATAGGCACCTATTATTACTGCGGGGATTAGTGACGTAAATTTTGAGGCAAAATAAATTCGGGGCCATACTAAAAACATCACCGCTATGCCTAGGACTATATCTACCTTGTCCTTCCTAAGCATCTATTCCCACCCTAATGGATTTTATCTAGAGGCTTTCTCCCTACTACAATTACATAACCGGTGTATGGGCTTTCAAAGATCTTCATAGATTCCCAAGCATTCTTCAGGCCGTTTAGCCCTTCTTTTTTGAGTATCTTCAGGAATATTTTCAGCTCTCCCCAGAGACCAACTTGCTTCCTCATCTCTCCCATCCACTCGGGGATTAAGTGGGATTTATCAAGTATAACGATATCTACGAGACCAGCTTTCTCGAAAAGTCTTTTCCACCCCTCAATGGTTTCGGGTTCTTCTCCTTCAATTTCCTTAAGTTTCAGCTTCAACTTTTCGGGTGTGTTCTCTTTCCAAGCAACGTCGTGTATGCCCACACAGCCGTTCGGCTTAACTACACGAACCATTTCTCTTAATGCAAGTTCTTTGTTGAGAAGGCAGAGGGTGCACTCGGAGATAACAACGTCAAAGGTATTATCCGGGAAGGCAGTTTGTGGGCATCCGCGAGTATAAAAGTAGTTTTCCTTTCTACTCCTCTCATTTTTGCTTTTTTCTTTGCTTTCTCTATCATTATTGGAGAGGCATCAACCCCTACAACCTCACATCCAAAGGTTTCCGACAAAAAGCAAGCGCTTTCTCCGGTACCGCATGCCACATCAAGAACTTTGGATTTTCTGTTAATGCCACAGAGCTCTGCTAACTCCTTAGTGATCTCTAAACCACCGGGATGAAGGACTTCAATTCCTAAATCTTCCTTCTCTAGGATCTCTTCCAAACTCATAAGTCCTCAAAAATAATTAGAAACGAAAGCTTATACATTTAGTGGCTCAGGTTTTAACCATCATCATACATAGTTCAGATACCCTAGAGTTCTTCATTGCCTGTTTTGATTTGGGATAGAAAATTATAAAGCTATTTATTATAAAGCCTGATGCTGTGGGGAATGCTTCTCGCCTCCCAATAAGGCCTTAACAACCGCATGAAAATGATCAACGTTTTCTAACAAATGTTATGTAACCAGTATGGGCCAACATGGTAGTTCTTGGTCTTATACACTCTTTTTTAATTTCCTGCTCTCTCACAAGGCACTCAATGGTTTTGGGCTTTGTAAAGTGTTTTTTGTATTCATTTATTTTT
>QMUE01000289.1 GCA_003663535.1 Thermococci archaeon | reverse complement strand
TTGTGTGAGTTTCATATCACACCCCATAGTTACTACTACCGTAAATTTTATGAACTTTGTGATGTAGTTAGTATTGATGATGCCCAGCGGTATATCCGTTGGGTGGATGGGTCTCTGACCGACCCGTATGCGGTTTACCGCAACCGAAGTTCCCATGTTGGGAACCCCCGTCCCTCACGGCGGGGAGGAGGTCAGCTCTTGGCATACTCCACCATTGATTTGAACACTTTTAGCCCATCCTCACTTCCAAGCCATTTATCACTCGCCCTCTCCGGGTGGGGCATCATTCCCAAAACGTTGCCCTTTTCATTGCTTATTCCTGCTATGTTCAAGAGTGAACCGTTTGGATTCGCATCATCCGTTATGTTGCCCTTTTCATCGCTGTACTGGAAGGCTATCTTTACCTTATTCAAATCATTTGCATAGTAATTACCCTCTGCATGGGCTATTGGCATTCTAATGACTTCTCCTTCTTCGTAGAATTGGGTAAACGCGGTTTGAGTATCATTAACTTTAAGGTAAACCCACTTGCATAGAAACCTTGGAACCTTGTTTGGTCTCAGTGCTCCAGGCAAAAGGCCACTCTCGGT
This sequence comes from Thermococci archaeon, assembly GCA_003663535.1. GTDB lineage: Archaea > Methanobacteriota_B > Thermococci > Thermococcales > Thermococcaceae > Thermococcus_A. The sequence goes on along the minus strand of QMUE01000289.1, from coordinate 2,033 downwards.
TAAAACTTGAAATCCATTGCAAATTCCCAATATTGGCTTTCCATCGTTAGCGAGGACTTTAACTTCCTCCATTATCTCTGCCCTCGCGCTTATCGCCCCAGCTCTCAAATAATCAGCATAGCTAAAGCCTCCAGGCAAAACAACGCCGTCAAAGTCTTTGAGTGAGGATTTATACCAGACTCTCCCCACTTTTCCTCCTGCTTTTCTAAGTGCCTCAACGGTCTCGAAGTCACAATTAGTCCCTGGGAATACTATAACCGCAAATTTTGGCATCTCACTCACCTATATTTTCAATGCTGTATTCATAAGTGTGAATAACAGGGTTTGCGAGCAAACGACGGCACATCTCTTCTACGTCTTTTTCAGGATTTTCGCTTTCAAAAGTGAGTTCAAAGTACTTTGGAACCTTTAATTCAGTAATGTTATATCCCAAATTCTTGAGGGCCTTTCCAATTACTCTTCCTTCTGGGTCGTTCAATCCTTCTTTTAAGCGAACTACAACTCTAGCTTTCCATTTCATGATTATCACCTTATCAAGAAAATGTAAAAATCAAAGGTTTTTAAGTTTTATTTTTACAAGAAAATGTTAACAAAGTCTCTTGCATAATATTTTAGTGCTCGCTTTATCTCGTGAAAGCCTCGTCCTTCAGGACAGGGAGGAGGTCAGATATTATACAAAAAACTCCATTTAAGAAAAGAGCTCGATTAAAAATCTTGGAATGTCTTCTCTTTCAAGAACTGTCACATTTCTTGGATATCTACGATGGGCTTTACCTGCTTTGACCTCAATTCTTAAATCGCCTGCTACTGCATCGATTTCATATTTATTTCTGTAGTAATAGACTTCACCAAACTTTCTGTATAGATGATCTTGAACGATGTTTTCATAGATTGCGGACTCTACGGGCCTAATACCACTCCACATGGAGAATAATCTCAAAAGAAGGGGATCACGGAAGAAAATCTTTTTCTCACGCTTGTATAAGATCTTTGAACCCTCCTTGAGATAGGCAAATTCTATGAGGTATAGATTTCTAAGGAACTCAAGATAATCCTGAACTACTTTGTAAGAATATCCTGATGTTTTATTTGCTAAAGCTCGAAAACTTGTTGCCGAAGGGATTGTGGACATTATTGAGGCAAAGACTTCCTTCATAATTTGAAAACTTTTACCAAAGCGCACAAATTCTCCGAGATACGCACCTAAAATCTCCTCTGGGGGTATCTCATTTATGCTCCCTGGAAAACCTCCAATTTTGATATATCTATTGAAAAGTCTAAGAACTTCGTCGTAGTGAAGCCAGAATCTCTTAATTCCATGAATTTCCACAAAGTCTTTAAAATTAAGGGGCAGAACTTCGATGGTCTTTCCTTTTCCCTTTCTCCCTGGGAAAAATTCCATGTCTCGACGTATCTTTAGGGCACTTGAGCCAGTTATCGTGATAACAGCGTCCTCAAGTTGACCCGTATCGATTAGAGGTTTAACAGCCTTCCACCATTCTGCTAGTGTTGTAACTTCATCAAGGAAAATGAGAGGCTCTTTTTCATGTCTAATGAATTCTTCAAGAAGTTTTCTCAATGAGATAAAGTCTGGAAAGACCTCACAATTAATGTAAAGGATTTTTTCCGGTTCAAGTTCCCTGAGCAACTCAGATATTAGGAGCTTAATACCTGTTGTTTTTCCTACCTGTCTTGGGCCAAGGATGAAATTCAAGGAAAAGGGTTCTAATGAGATGTCATCAATCCATTGGGGTCTCCATTTATATTTTTGACATCTCCATAGTTTAATATGGTAATCTTCTCTACCTTCCCACCAAGGATTGAAGTTAACAACATCTTCAATCATCATGAGATATAATAGTTCTCAACTATTTATAAATTTTGTGAAATTATAATTCTCAAATACTTATAAAGTTTGAGAAGTGAAGGATCTAAAGTATAATTCCTTTTCATAGGTTCGGGCTCTTTTAAAGAATAAAAGTTGGGTGGTGGTGAACAACTCAAGTGACAACCTTCTCAAGCTCATCCAGTTC
>QMUE01000288.1 GCA_003663535.1 Thermococci archaeon | reverse complement strand
CCAGGTGATATCCATGAAAATGCTCGTTGCTTTCTATTCACGAAGTGGAACGACTAAAAGAGTTGCTCAGGAGGTTGTTAAAGCTCTCAACGCCGATATTGACGAGGTTATAGACGAAAAGTCCCGGAAGGGGGTTTTGAGTTTTCTTATAGCTGGCTACGATGCAACAAGAGGAAAAACCACAGAGATAGAGTTTGAGAAGGACCCCTCCGACTACGACCTCGTGATCATTGGAACCCCTGTCTGGAACGGACGAGTAACCCCTGCCATAAGGACATACCTCCTGCGAAACAGGGAGAGGATTAAAAACGCCGCCTTTTTTTGCACATGCGCCGGGAGGCCTGGAAAGTGCCTTGAGCAGATGGAAGAGCTCTGGAGAAAGAAGCCTCTTCTCAAGAAGATTCTGGTGAGGAAAAGGCTCGATAAAGGAATAAAAGATATTGTGGAGGAACTGAAAGCCTTGGGTTAAAATGTTTAAAGTACTATCACTGTGAATTTAAAAAACTATAGCGCGAAAAGGTCATTCAGCTCAAAGACGATGAAGCCCTCCTCTCTCAGCTTTTCTGCGTTTTCCACTCTCCTTGCAACGAGGCCCAGCCGGATTTCTTCTGCCTTGAGTTTGACGAGGCTGCTCTTCCGTTCCAGCTCAGCGAATATCCTCTCAGTGTCACGCTTCCTCAACTCGCTCCACTCTGCCTCGAAGAAGTACGCCCTGCCATTTTTCAGCCCCACGAAGTCTATCTCCTCTACCTTACGCCACCACCTGCCCCCCCTCTCGAAGGCGAACTTCCTCCAGAGAAAATCGGCAACGGCCCTCTCAAAGGTCCGCCCCATGTGGTGGTCGAGGTTTGCTTTAACCTCATCAAGGACATCGCCGTAGAGCTCACGCTCAATCCTCTCCCTGTTCGGGTAGACGAAGCGGAACCAGAAGCGGAAGTAGTTGTCGGCGAACTCGTAGCGGGTGTTCCTCCTCTTCTCGGGCTCAAAGGCCGGGTGGGTTTTGGCTATCACCCTTATCCTCACGAGGCTGTCGAGGTAACGCGAGACTGTTCCCCTGTCAAAGCCCGTGAAGTTCACTATCTCTCCAAAACTCGTCTTCCCAAAGGCTATCGCCCTTAGTATCGAGAAGTAGCGTGCCGGCTCCCGGAACTCCTGCCTGAGAAGGAACTCCGCCTCGGTGTAAAGGGGGCTCTCCTTCCTAAGGAAGAGCCTCTCAACGTTCTCCCAGAACGACAACTTTCCGTCAAACTGTCTCAGATACGCCGGAATCCCGTCGGCCGCCCCATAGACCCTCATCCAGTCCTCCGGAGAATACTCCAAAAGGAACTCCCCCACGTGCCAGTACCTCAGTGGCTTCACGTCGAGCTGCATGGTTCTCCTACCATAGAGCGGGCTCTTATGGCCAAGGAGCCTCTCCATCATGCCTATGGACGAGCCCACGAGCACGAGCTTGACCCTTGAGTCCTGAAGGTGAATGTCCCAGGCCTTTTGCAGGAGTGAGGGGAAGGCGGGGTTCGAGGAGATGATGTATGGAAGCTCGTCAATCGTTACGACGACTTTTTCTTCTTTCCTGGCTAAGTACTCGAAGAGCTCCACCCAGCCGAGATCGGAGCGGACGAGGGGGGTATCATCGAAGAACTCCCCGACCTTTCGCCTGAACTCCGTCAGGTTCTCCCGCTCGCTCCTCTCGTCGGCGAGGAAGTAGATGTGAGGGATGTTTTGGAAGGCCTTAAGGATTAGGGCGGTCTTGCCCACCCTTCTCCTGCCGTAAACAACCACCAGCTCGGCTTTTTCGCTCTCGAAGGCTTTCCTTAACGCCCCAACCTCGTGCCCCCTGTCCACAAATTGTTGCATCATGATTAGACTAATCACACTGCAACTATTTAAAGGTTTTGAGATCGCAGTCCCTTAGGCGATGAGGTTGGCGCTTTTATCCGACAGGGATATTCATATTTGGAAGAAAGAAGCGGGAGAGGGGCCGTTTCCCACCAAAAATCCCGGGCTTAGCCCTTGAAACTCCGCCCGAACTCGTTGTGGCTCACTTTCTTCGTAGCTGAAGTCTGGATCTATGGACTGCTCATCACAGTGTTCTCGGAGTCGAGGATGCAGGCAATCACGATCTCTAAGATTCTTGGCTGGTTCCTCATGCTACCACCACTGATAAAGCTGGTTGTGGAAGGGAGAAACCTGCAAACACACTGAGTAAGTTTACCGCTTTCCTTCCGACCTACTCGCTATACAGAGTCTTTGAGGGCATAGCAATTAGCGACTATGGTGATGTCCCTATAGCAATAGCTGTCCACCTGCTATGGCTTGCTCCCCTTACAGTGCTCTTTAGGAGAAAGGTACTCTGAAATTTTTAGCTTCAAACAAGTTGGAAAATATGGGGAAACAACAGTTTAGAACTCCCTTTAAGTTTTTATACTATCTTTCCCTTCATGTCTTATGCTAAGATTTCCATCAAATTTTCTATTTGGTACCGCCACCTCGGCACATCAGATTGAGGGGGATAATATTTACAATGACTGGTGGCACTATGAGCAGGAGGGAAAACTTCCTTACAAATCAGGCAAGGCCTGCAATCACTGGAATCTGTATTCTCAGGATATTGAGCTGATGGCCTCTCTGGGCTACGGAGCCTACAGATTCTCCAT
>QMUE01000287.1 GCA_003663535.1 Thermococci archaeon | reverse complement strand
CCTGTGGAAAACCTTAGATGGGAGAGAACCCGATATACTTGTTAACAACGCTGGAGTTTACTGGTTTAAGGACTTCATGGACATGGACGAGACATTTTATGAAAGAACGATGGCAATAAATCTGCATGCAGTCTTCTGGATGTGTCAACACTTCGTAAAGGGCAGGAAGGATAGAGGAGGCATTATCATAAACGTGAGCTCGATAGAAGCATTTCTTCCATTTGCAAAAGGACTTGTGCATTACGATGTTGCAAAACTCGGCGTCGTGGCCCTAACGAGGGCAATAGCAAGAGAGTACGGAAAGAAGATAAGGGCCAATGCTATAGTGCCCGGAGGAATAGAAACAGAAGGAGTGAAAAAGCTCAAAAAAGAGACAATAATGGGCCTAGACACAAGGAAAATAGGCCTCTCTTTCCACTTCAATGCCCGCCTTCCAATGGGTCGCTTTGGAGACGCTGATGAAGTTGCGAAAGTTATGCTCTTCCTTGCGAGCGACCTAGCGAGCTACGTTAACGGTGCTATAATTCCAGTAGATGGTGGCTTTCTCTCAACTTAGGCTAAATGGAACTTCCACGTTCTCTCCTTTCTCAATTTTGTGCAGTTCTTTTCTATAGGCTTCCAACGGTCTGTCTTCCTTTTTTAAGAAGCGGGCAAATGTTAAGGCCTGTTTTTCAAGCTGCTCAAAGAATTCCGGATATCTTTTATCTCTAATAAGGTGGTGATCCAAGATCACCTCCGCATTAGTTTCCTTTATTATTTCATTAAGATTCTTAAGCCCTGTACTCCAAGCTTCTTTAACTCGATACCCTTCAAGATAAGTCGGAGGACCACCGGTGATTAACAAATCGGGCATCTGTTTGATTATCCATTCCTTGGAGGCCCTATTCAAAAGCTGGATATCACTTGCATGGATCAGCCTTTGTTTTCCATCGTCCACCATGACCATCACAACAAAGCCAAGTTTTGAGCCCTCAGTTCCGTGGGGAACTGCTGGAGAAAATTCCATGATAAAGTCACCAAAATCAAAGAATTCTCCATCAACATATTTGATTTCCTTAGCTATTTTGCCGGCTTCTTTAAGAAACATCCATGCTCTCTTTTTCTGGCTGAAGTTTATATTCTCCGTGGGGTGTTTTATAAAAAGAGTCTTTTCTTTATAAAGGTCCCTGGCCCTTTCAGGTGAGGAGCTCTCATAAATCCCTGCAAAAAAGGGAGTGTGATGATCATAGTGATAGTGAGAGATTGTAACCATAGTGGCTTCTTTTGAGTAATTTTGTATCCTCTCTCTTGCTTCCCTTAGAGCTGTTAATTCGGCTTCTGCAGGAGAAAGAGAATAACGTTTTGGTCCTAAAGCAACTCCAGGGTCTATCAAAATCCCCACTGCCCCAATTTTTGTGAAAATAGCTAAACTTCTAACTCCCAGACTTTCTGAGGCTAAAGGAATAACCTTCATAAAGTCACCAAAAGAATAACATCTTTGGGTTTCTTAAGTTTAACTAACTTCTCCTTAAAAGTTATACCTTATAAGTTAAGAGATCCAACTTCTCACTCCAATAATCGCTTAAGTATTACGAGCTGTTGTGGTGTCCAAGCCCCTTCGTCAATTACCACCAACAGGACGCCCTCATTTGTAATTGCAAAATCTTTCAAAGAAGCCAGAAACTTTGCAATAGAGTCAAAGCCATTATACATTACAAGATATTCCGGACAATCCACCACAACAACACCTCTCAATCCTCTAGTTTTGGCTTCTCTAAAATATTCACTAGCCAACTGAACCATGTAAGGGAGGTTTGTTGGATAGATAGCGTTTTTTCTCTCTTCTGAAGTTAAAAAGTATACCTTCCAAGATTCAGGCAGATTTAGGGTTCTACTAAACACCAAGACCGGGAAATCTTTAAGTTCCTCCTTTAAAATGGGATATTCGTTCAAATCAATTAAGTTCGCCCCAGGTTCTAACGAAACCCTAACCCCTACTTCCCTCTCGAGGAATAAAAACTCTTTTGACGTAGCAAACTGGATCATAAAGAACGCTATACCTACAGACAAGAGACTTCCAATAGATATCCACACTACCTGGCCTCCACTCCAGAGTCTTAAAGGATATGCAACTACGAATAGACCAAAAAGTGTTACGAGTATGCCAAGGTAAGATGCACCCTTTTTCCAGCTTTTTCTCATAGCTAAAAACACAAGCCCAGAGAACAGGAAAAATATACCCGAGAGGACTACGTAAAGGGCCTCATTTAAGAGGAATTCCTTTGGTATTCCCAGATATTTCAAAAATATGCCATATAAAGCAAATAGTGGCGGGACAATTCCAATTATTTCTGGCTTTATAGAGCTCTTTATATCAGCATGCTCTTTGAGATGTACTAGTACTCCATATAAAAGCGCCCCTGAGAAAAATGAGTAAAAAACTGCCACCGCATCTTTGTTTCCTGAATAGAATGACATCTGCATCAAAATGAAAAACATCCATGAAACTGCCCAAATTCTAAGAGCTCTAACTTTATATTTAAAATATGTATACACAAGAACCGCCAACGTCCCTGTAGCAACTGTCACACTCCACATTTGTGCAATTTGAAGTATTTCCCCTTGGTTCATAATTTAACTCTCCATATTAAACAATCCTTTTAGATAATCTCGTT
>QMUE01000286.1 GCA_003663535.1 Thermococci archaeon | reverse complement strand
GTTGCCTTATACTTATGTTGTCTTAGAAGGGCCCGAGGGGAAAGCTATTGGCCTAGCAATGACACTCCCCGAAGAGATAGGAGAATACAAGACATCGTTTAAGTCGCCTAGCTTAAAAGAGTTCATTGATAAAACAGACAGCTTAAACATTATAGAAAGAACTCTTGGAGTAGCAACAATCAATGCTATTTCTCAATATTATATCGATCTAACTCAAAGTACTTCTCAAGATGCTACTGACCTCATAGATGACGCCAAAAAGATAGCCGTTATCGGAAATATGCCTCCAATAGTTAGGACATTGAAAGAACAAGGAAAAGAAATCTTTGTATTCGAAAGAAATCCCAAATTGTGGGATAGAGAGACTCTAAGCGACAGCCTCGAGTATTACCTACTTCCTGAAATGGATGCAGTAATAGTAAGCGGATCTGCTCTGCTGAACTGCACCCTTGACATGATAGTTGAAAGAAGCAAAAAGGCCAAGAAAGTCATTTTAACTGGAGCAACTGCTCAAGTCCTTCCAGAGTTCTTGAAAGGGAGTAGAGTGACCCATTTGGCCTCAGTGAAAGTTATCGATGTGGAAAAAGCCATTTTAAATCTAAAAATGGGGAGCTTCAGGGGCTTTGGCGAACAAAGCAGAAAGTATGTAATTGAAGTCTAAGACCATTATTGTCCTTGGTCTATAAAATCCAGAACATTCAAGAAAAAAATACACTACCAAAACCCCATATTACAGTAAGCTTTTTATCGAGTCCTTTTAAGTTTCAAAGGGGTCTAAAATGCTAAAACTTCAGGAGACTATAATAAGCGTCACCAAAAAAGTGCGTGAACACAGGCTGCTTTATGAAAAAAATGAAGAGGCTGTAAAACAACACTTGATAGGTGAAATCTTTAGAACGCTAGGCTGGGACTGGGAAAATCCAAGAGAGGTTAGACCAGAGGAAAGAACAGAGGATGGAAGAGCTGACTATGCCCTAGTGCTTGAAGATAAGGTTGTTGCTTATGTTGAGGCCAAGAATCTGGGAATTAATGTCTTAAGAAACGAGAGAGCTTTAAGGCAGCTTGCTAGATACTGCTTTTCTCGTGGAGTTAAATATGGAATAATTACAAACGGGACTCAATGGAAAGTTGTGAAGGCCTTTGAAGAAAATTCTACTCTCGAAGATAGGATCTTGTTAAGAATTGACCTTCTAAATGAGCCTCTTGAACGTGTTACACTGAAACTGAGTTTCTTATCAAAGAATAAAATCACAAAATTAGAAGACTACTCCCTTTATCTGAAAGCTTTTACATGGGGTTTTGAAAATCTCAAAAAAAGTTACCCCAAAGATTTTCTCATTTCATATTTAACCGGTTCAATAAAATCAAATTTCCTCCTTTTGGACCATTTAGATGGAAGCGAAGTCCCCAAAGGCCTCTATGTGTATGACAACGGTTGGAAAGGTGTCCCACTGATTGAGAAAAACCTTAGAGGAGTCTTACTCTCCCTGCTCCTGTACCTAGCAGAAAAAGCATCTAAAAAAGAGAGAAACGAGATTCTTACAGCATACAAACAGCTAAGAAACGTTCCACTAAGCAAGGACAAAATCATGCTCCTCCTCCGCGAACTGGAAAAAGAGAAAGGAGTTAAAATTGGCTTGGAGATATAAGGTTATTTTTCAAGCCTTTCTTCTATTGATTTTGTGTATTTTTCATAATTCTAAATGTTTTTAAACCCAAAGAAAAAAGGAATAATGACCGATGATGGCAACAGGGTAGCTACCGAATTTGATGTGGAAGCCGTTCCAGTCTGAGGTTATTCACATGGAACTAATAATACAGGGAGCTTTGAGTCCCTGACAACTCTTTCTGCCGTACTTCCGAGTAAAAGGTCTTTTATAATACTCCTACCTTTTTTACCCATTACTATGATCGATGAATCTTTAGCTAATGCAATGCCCAAAATTGAACGAGAGGCAATTCCCGTAAGCACCTCATTTTTCACCGGTGCTTTAAAGAGCTTACCAAATTCCCCTAATTTTGCCTTAGCATTTTCAATGTTCCTTTCGAGTTCTTCAGCTCTTCCATAATCAACCACGTGAATAAGTGTAATCCCTTCAATGAGCTCTTCAAACTTCTTTACAACATTTAAAACTTTTTCTGAGCACTCTGAAAAGTCCAGTGCAACTATAGGCCTCTTAAAAATCTCTCTACAATCAGAAAGACACTTAATTTTCTCTTCTTCTTCATCCCACTCATATTTGACAAGTAAAACTGGCTTCTTAGTAGCCCTAACAAGATTTGACGCTGTACTTCCAAGGAGCATCTGTCTGAGAATGTTTTCTCCCTTGGATGGAACAAGTACTAGATCAACATTGTTTTCCTGAGCAATCTCCGCTATCTCAAGTGAGGGAATGCCAATTTTTACCGCAGGTTCAACATCAATTCCCTTGGCCCTAATTTCATCGGCAATACGGTTAAGCTCTTCTTCATCTATTTTCATTAACTCTACTGCCTCTATATCAGTGGCAGTTATGTCAACTATATGAACCAGATATAATTTCTTAGCTCCTACTCCAAACAGCTGGGGGATACACTCCCTAAGGGCATGCATAGACACTTCAGAGAAGTCCGTTGGAAACAACACCTTTTCAAACATGGGATCACCAAATATATATGTG
>QMUE01000285.1 GCA_003663535.1 Thermococci archaeon | reverse complement strand
GTATATACCGGATTAGTTAGTGCGTTATTCGCGATTGCTTTGTTTAGGAGGTGGAAAAAGTGATAGCATTCCAGTTTGTGACTGCATTCCTCATGATCTTCATGGGACTCTATGCATTTTTGTACAAAAGGAACCTCATCAAGTTGGTCTTGGCATTAAACTTAGTGGATGCGGGGATTCATCTATTACTCATAAGTTTAGGATATCGCTTGGAGAATGCTCTCCTTCCAACAGCTCCAATATATACAGGATACGAGACTTTAAAGGGTGCTCCAATGGTAGGCCCAATCCCACAGGCTTTGGTACTTACTAGCATTGTTATTGGGGTTTGTGTACTTTCCCTCGCAATGGCGTTGACGATTAATGCTTATCAACACTATGAAACCTTGGACGTGAGCAAACTAAGGAGGTTGAGAGGATGAATGTCCTTCCGTGGCTTATAATTACCCCATTATTTGGAGCGTTTTCTATGCCAGTAATTAGTTTATTGGGAGGGAAATTTAGAGAACACTGGGCAGTGATAGTGAGTGGGCTCACATTGGGAATTGCTGCAAAAGTTTTCTACACTATCTGGAAGAGCAATGAAATACTCGTTTACACTTTAGGAGATACAAACCCAATTGGGAATGGTGTCAAGTTTCCAATCAGAATCATATGGGAAGTAGACTTATTTGGAGCGTTGCTCGCATTAACAGTAACATTTGTTAGTTTTCTAGCTATACTCTACTCTTTAGAGTATATGAAGCATGATACTGGCTTGGACAAATACTATACCTTAACACTCGTTTTAGAACTTGGAATGCTTGGTATAGTGATTACTGGGGACATTTTCAACTTTTACGTGTTCCTTGAGATAATGAGCATAGCCAGTTATGCATTAGTAGCATTCAGAAATGACACTTGGGAAGGAATTGAAGCAGGAGTTAAATACATGTTTGTAGGCTCTCTTGCAAGTTCTTTTATTCTACTTGGAATTGCTCTTTTGTATGGACAGTATGGAACACTTACGATGGCTTACTTGGCAATGAAAATAGCTGAAAATCCAACCCTTATAAGCAAGGTAGCTCTTGCTCTTTTGGTTGGAGGGTTATTATTCAAGAGTGGTGCAGTTCCAGTTCATATGTGGCTTTCTGATGCTCATCCAGCAGCTCCAAGTTCTATTTCAGCAATGCTTTCTGGACTTGTTATAAAGGCAGGCGGTGTTTATGCTATAGCAAGGATAATCTTTGGAATCTTTAACCCGGGATTACATAGTTATCTTAAAGCATTTGATATGCCTGCCCTTAATTTGAACACTCTTGGATGGATAATAATATTCTTTGCTTGCTTGACATTGGTTATTGGAAATGCAATGGCAGTGGTTCAGAATGATATGAAAAGACTTTTTGCTTTTTCGAGTGTGGGTCAAATTGGGTACATTCTTCTCGGATTTGGAATTGGTATAGTAGCATATGGTGACAAAATAGGAGAAATCGCTTTGACTGGGGCTGTGTATCATATAGTTAATCATGCTGTCATAAAGGGTCTGCTCTTTTTCATAGCTGGAGCTGTTATTCATCAAGTTGGGACAAAGAACTTAAATGAACTTAGTGGGTTGGCGAGGAGAATGCCGTTCACAACTCTCTCATTTATCATAGGAGCAGCTGCGATAATAGGACTTCCCCCATTAAATGGTTTTGCAAGTAAGTGGCTCATATATGAGAGTTCTGCAATGTATAATCCAATCTTGGCGGTGATTGCAGTAATCGGCACTGTGTTTTCATTGGCAGCTTACACAAGGGTGTTGTTTACCTTCTTAGGCGTCGAAAGTGAGAAGGTTAAAATGGTAAAAGAGCCTGGAAACGCAATGATTGTTCCAATGCTGGTGTTAGTTATAATTATACTTGTAATGGGCATTTTGTCGTGGCAAATAAGTGACAAGATAATGCTGCCCACAGCAAAAATGCTAGAGCAGCTCAATGGGGAATACATAATGGCACTTTTAAAGTTCATAGGGGGTGAGTGATGTGTTTGGTTATTGGGATGCCCTTTACTTCATTTATGCTTTTATCATTGGATTATTAATCAGCTACTTACTAATGAAATGGGCTGAGAAGGCGAGCGTTGGTACTAGGAAGGAAGGGGATGGGTCTAAGATTTATATAAGTGGTGAAGATCAGGACAAGGTTATTCCTCAATTTGAGCATCTTCAAGGATATTTCACAGGAAGACATGTCATGTGGGGCTTCATTAGAGGAATAAACAAGATGTTCTTGACATTTAGAAGGGAGCATACTGGATTATTGACAGATTATGTTAGCTACCTACTGATCACTGTAGCGATAGTGCTGGGGGCCATGGTTATTTGGGGGTGAGGAGATGAGCGAGAGGGAAATTCTTGAAAGAAGAATATCAAAGCTTTGTAAATATCTTGGAAGGTCACCATGGGTATTTCATGTTAACAGCGGTTCGTGTAATGGATGTGATATTGAAATAATCGCCGCATTAACCCCACGATATGATGCCGAAAGGTTCGGTGTTAAGTTGGTAGGTACGCCAAGACATGCAGACATTTTACTCGTTACCGGGCCAATAACTGACCAAAGTCTTGAGAGAGTTAAGTTGATTTATGAACAGACTCCAGATCCCAAAGTTGTGGTTGCTATTGGGGCCTGTCCCACAGGAGGGAGT
>QMUE01000284.1 GCA_003663535.1 Thermococci archaeon | reverse complement strand
CCTAAGGAGGAATTTAAAATAGAGCAAGTTAAGATTCCCCCAATTGAACAGGCCCCTATTTTTGAGAGTATCCGCTGCTCAGAGTGCGGAGAGCTAGCGATGTCAAGGAGAATAATATACATCAATGAAAAGCCCTTCTGCTTTAAATGCGCTGAAAAAGAGTATTATGCAGTAATTGGAAGAGGAATTATCAAAATCAAAGAAAAGGAGGTAAAATGATGCAGTTTTACATCAAACCAATTGGAATAATAAAATCCCCATACAAGAGTCAACCCGAATGCCCTACGCAGGGTAGACTCTCAGAAGAAAGCTTCACAATAGAGATTCTCCCAGAGTTTGAAGATGGTTTAAAGGATATAGAAACCTGCACACACTTAATACTCCTCTACTGGCTTGACAAAGCTAGAAGAGATATGCTAATAGCCATACCCCCACATGATAGAAGGGAACACGGAGTATTTGCAACACGTTCTCCTCATAGACCCAATCCAATAGGATTTGCCGTGGTGGAGCTTATAGAGAGGAAAGGAAGAGAACTAATTGTAAAGGGATTAGACGTAGTAGATGGAACACCCGTTATCGACATTAAACCATATTCCTCAGCTATAGACTGTGTGGAAAATGCAAAGATTGGATGGTTTGAGGAGGTGAATAAAGAATGAAGAGAGCCCTTTCGATCATAGTTTTACTCGTCCTCATCTCCGGATGCTTACAAAGTCAATCAACCGAGGAAGCTACGATAATCGTGAAAGACCTCGCCGGGAGAGAAGTCGAAGTTCCGACAAGCGTTGAGCGAATAGTGGCTGTTGGCCCCGGTGCCCTGAGGATCATAGTATACCTAAACGCGACCGACATGGTAGTGGGAGTTGAGGATTGTGAAAGGCAGTGGGGTTCAGGAGGAAGGCCTTATGCCATGGCCCACCCCGAGCTTAAAGAGCTCCCAAGCATAGGCCCTGGGGGCCCTGGAAAGCTCCCTGACCTTGAAGCCTTGATAAATGTGAAACCTGACGTTATTTTCATAACCTATGTTGATGCTAAGACTGCCCAAGATATACAGGAAAAAACCAGAATTCCGGTTGTAGTGCTTAGCTATGGGATACTAACGACCTTTGAGGATGAGGAACTCTTTGAATCTATCGAATTAGCTGGAAAAATCCTCAAAAAAGAGAATAGGGCCCAAGAGGTTATTAATTTCATTAAATCAATTCAAGACGACCTCCTGAAGCGGACAGAAAATGTTGAAAGTCCAACTGTTTATGTTGGAGGGATAGGGTACAGAGGAGCCCATGGAATAGAAAGCACAAAAGCAAAATACCCGCCTTTTGTTGTATTGAATGCAAAAAATGTTGTTGATGAGCTTGGGAAGGGCCATAAATTTATAGACAAAGAAAAAATCCTGGAGTGGGATCCAGAATACATCTTCATAGATGAAGGAGGATTAAGCTTAGTGCTCGACGACTACAAAAAGAGCCCCGGGTTCTATGAGTCACTGAAGGCCGTGAAAAATGGCAACGTGTATGGAATTCTTCCGTATAACTACTACGCCACAAACATCGGCACGGCCATGGCAGATGCGTACTTCATAGGAAAAGTGTTATATCCCGAGCGTTTTGAGGATGTGGACCCTGTTCAAAAGGCAAATGAAATATACGAATTCCTTGTCGGCAAGCCAGTTTACGGAGAGATGGCCAACCAGTTCGGTGGGTTTGGAAAGATAGACATCTCCACTGCTAGTGTAAAATATTCACTACCAACTTCACCGTGATGCAACATGGAGTATGAGAAATACGTTGCAAATCGAATTTTAGCCGGTCTTTTTCTCTTTATTCTCATATTTATGGTTAGTGTATTCTCCATCTCCCATGGGGGGTATAATCTTTCAATAGACGAGGTCCTCAGAGCATTGAGTGGAAGAGGGGATTATAAAGCCGACATGATAATATGGAACATTCGTTTTCCCAGAGTGCTTGCTGGAATTCTCGTAGGAGCTTCATTGGCAATCTCAGGTGCGGTTATGCAGGGTTTCCTGAGAAATCCTCTGGCAAGTCCTTTTACCATGGGGGTCTCCCACGGAGCAATGTTTGGGGCCTCTATCGCCATTCTGCTGGGAGCAGGATATTCTGAAACTTCAGGTAAGATAATTGTGAATAATCCCTATGCAGTAGTATTATTTGCATTTCTCGGTGCAATGAGTGCAACTGCCATTATTTTACTACTCGCAAAATTGAAAGGATTAAGCCCGGAGGCCATAATACTTTCAGGAATCGCAATGAGCTCCCTTTTTGTAGCCTTGACCACACTTATACAGTATTTTGCAGATGAGCTTCAACTTGCCGCGATGATCTACTGGAGCTTTGGAGATCTCGGAAGGACAACTTGGAGGGAAAACATCATACTTGGAATAATTTTTATGGGTATTTTTATTTATTTTGTCCTGAAAAGATGGGACTTGAATGCTTCGGCACTCGGGGATGAGATTGCAAAATCTGTAGGAGTTGAGGTGGAAAAAACAAGAGTAATTTCAACATTTTTAGCAACATTTCTGACAGCTGTAAGTGTCTCTTTTGTTGGAGTAATAGGGTTTGTTGGATTAATAGCACCTCACGCCATTAGACTTCTCTTCAGTGGAGATTATAGATTTTTAATACCCTTATCCGCCTTAATGGGTGCTCTTCTG
>QMUE01000283.1 GCA_003663535.1 Thermococci archaeon | reverse complement strand
CTTATCCACCATATCTCCCAACTGCTTGTAGAGGCTCATTTTCGGGCCGAGTGCTATGTCATCAGTATCATGGGTAAACTTCAACCCCTCATACATCTCCGGCTTTCCTAAGCGATCCTCTACCCTCTCAATGATTCCAACGACTTCCTTTGGTGACTTAAGCTCATAGGTTGCCCTATAAAACTCTAAGGGGTAGTACCTAACTACATCCATATTATGAACTTCACTATCAACTTCCCTTGGATCCAAACGGGTGGTAACTACCAAAGGAGCGTCCATTTTCCCTCCACGCTTTTCTGGGAGGTAGTATCTGCTGAAGTTAAGTAAAGCATCGAGAAGGAGCATAACAGCATCCTCATCGCCGTCACATTGATGTGTTATAATATTTTCATTTATTATGACATTGTGGTAGTTTTTAGCGTTTAATGAGAACACGAAATCACCAGTTGGTTTGACGAATTCTATCTTCTTAACAGCAATTTTGTGTGGTTTTGAATCTGATTCATCAATTACAACCATGATGTTACTTTCCTTTACTTCAAAAGCTCTCTTCTTGACGAATTTTCCATTCTCATAAACGAGTACTGGATGATCTATAGTCGTCTCAAAGCTCATTCCAAGTTCAAGCTCGAAGCGGATTAAGTGATCTGTAACGGGGGCCTTTATAACATCCTCGATATCCGTCAGGACAACTTTGCCTGTCTCAAGGTCAAAGGAATATACTTTAATGTCGGCCTTTGGTTTTTTCTTCACATAAACCATATTTTCATAGTGTTCATCTTCAAATAGCTCATATAATTCCTTAAGTGTTATCCTCTGTGGAAATCCATCAATCTGCACCAATATCCTAGTTTCTTCCGGGAAGCAGTTCCTCCTCTTCGCTGCATGATAATATGGGTGGGCATACCCCACAAGGGCATCAACAAAGCCAATAATTCTCCCAATAATTCCAGCTGAAGTGTGAGGGGCCAAACCTATAACCAAATGACCAATAAGATCCTCTATTTTCTCAACGTTATAGAACCTCGGTAGTCCATAAACTTTCTCAAGGAGGTCATCTACAAACTTTGCTACTTTAACAAGATACCTACCGGCCTCCTTTGAGAGTATTATATCCTGAACTTTGAGCTCAAGAATTTGATCTTCACTTACAAGCGGCTTTCCTTCGAAGTCGTGAGTGTATCCCAGTTCCTTAAGTTTCTCTATACTAACTCCTATCTCTTTGGGTTTGAAGTGAGTTATTGGAGCATCTGTTGCATCAAACCTTATGGTGCCATCTTTGAAGACGTAAACATCGTTCCTCGCTCTTAATATTCCCTTTTCGAGGGGTTCTGCTATCTTATGGGCAGAGCTCATACCCATTACGCCTTTGAGTTTATCAAGAGTGTAGATCCCAACATTTTGCATGGCCTTGTTCAAGAGTTCAGAGGGACTTATCCTTCTCCTCTTGTATGGTTTCATTTCGATGTCACATTTCGGACATCTGGTGTCTAATATAGATTCAAAACCACACTTGGGACAGTGGTAGAGAAGTTTTGCTTCCCCTTCACATTCAGGACATGTCGGGAATATGTCCACATGACCACAGCTGGTACACTTGAAATGTGCAATCTCCACATCAGATGTTTTCCCCTCTTGAGCAGCTTTGTAGATGTCCCTTGAATTACCTCCGGCCAAACCAATGGGAAAAAGAACATGAACAGGAGGCTTCATTTTTCTTTCTTTTGCCTTTTCGGGCCTTCCCATTCTAGCCCCAATCCAGCTTATTCCCCTATCCCTTAACTTAACCTCATTTATCTCGTTTATAAGGTCAATAGGAGTGTAGAATTCTTTAAACTCAATCTTCTTCTCCAGATTAGCTAGGGGGGTTAAAAGCGCAGCGGCCCAGGGATAATCTACAATCACGGTATCTCCTTCTACAGTATGCTCGACTCCAAGGAGTTCCAAACAACGTTTTGCATCCCCTAATGTCTCCAGACTTATTTCAAGTCTCCTTGCATATCTGAAGCCCCTGTATTCACCCCACTCAATTGTGGCATTCACAAGAGCATTCTGAAGTTTTATGAGCTCTTCTACTGTGAGAGTATTCCAATACAAAGTATAGTACGGATGAAGAGGTATTTTTAGTATATGTGATAGGTGAAGGGCCTCTTCAATAGAGGGTTTAGTTACAAGAGGATCATAAAGGAGCTCTGCTAAGGTTTCTGGCTCAATATCCAAATAATCAGCAGCTTCTTCCACAATATCCATCTCATTTTCCTGAAATGGCCTCAATTCAAGTTCATAAACATCATTGACAGTCTCTACAAGCTCCTGGATCCACCATTCTTCTACATAGTTGGCCGGCAGAAGCGTTTGATTGTTCTCAACGAAATCTCCAAACGCTATTAAAGCATCCCCTAAGTATAATATCTCCTCTACTTGGTCTTTAAGCTCAAGCGCCTTGTGATAATCATCAACCCTTACAACGCTCCCATCTTTCAACTTAACTATAGGGCCTTCAATTGTACTTGCAGGTGTAACAATACATCCCTTTCCAGGCCTTTCCGTTTTCATTTGGGTCCCTACTGCCAAGAACTCGTCCACCATTATCATAACCGCAGGATTTATTGACCACGTTGCAAACCCACTAACCCTGCTCCTCCCATAGCGAAGTCTAAATCCCCCATTGGTGGAGGGTTCT
>QMUE01000282.1 GCA_003663535.1 Thermococci archaeon | reverse complement strand
TTGGTTTTGTAGAGGACGCAATTAAGCTTGGTGCTGATGCTGTGGCGGCAACAGTTTATTGGGGAAGTCCGCATGAGGGAGCTATGATGAGGCAGTTTGCAGAGATAGCAAGCTACGCCCACGATTTAGGATATCCAGTTGTTCAATTTGCATATCCAAGAGGCCCCTACATTAATGAAAAGTACGGAAAAAAGGAAGATTATCGAGTGGTAATGTATGGAGCAAGGGCCGCTGCAGAGATGGGAGCAGACATGATTAAAACTTACTGGACAGGTTCAAGAGAAACATTTGCTAAGGTTGTGGAAGCAGCTTCAGGAGTTCCAGTTCTTCTAAGTGGGGGTGTGAAGGCAAGTAATCCACTTGATTTCTTAAACCTTGTGTGGGAGGTAATTGAGGCTGGGGGAAGTGGAGCTGTTGTAGGGAGAAATATTTTCCAAAGAGAGAATCCAGAGACTCTTATAAGAGCCCTTTTGAGGGTGATACATAGAAATGAAGGGCCTGAAGAGGCAGCTAAAGCCGAAGGCCTGATTTGATATCTATATTTACTTTACCTGCTGTAATGTATAATCACGTTCATAATTTTTCTTTTTTGGGCCTTGATGGTCAATATAATCTTAATTTGCTAAAGACAAGGGTTATAAAGGCCAATTTTAAATGGGGCTTGAGGTGAGGAGGATGGTTAGGATAATAGATACTACTCTTAGAGATGCTCATCAGTCACTTATTGCAACAAGGCTCTCAACAAATGATATGCTCCCAATAGCCGAGAAGATGGACAAGGTAGGCTTTTATTCAATGGAAGTCTGGGGAGGGGCAACTTTTGATGCGGCCCTACGCTTTTTGAGGGAAGATCCTTGGGAAAGACTAAGAGTCTTAAGGGAGTATATAAGGAAAACGAAGCTTCAGATGTTGCTTAGAGGGCAGAATATTGTGGGGTATAAGCACTATCCTGATGATGTTGTAGAAAAGTTTGTTGAGCTTGCTTATAAGAATGGAATTGATATTTTCAGAGTTTTTGATGCTCTCAATGATGTTAGAAACATGAAAACAGCAATTAAAAAAGCCAAAGAAGTTGGAGCAGAGGTTCAAGGAGCAATAAGTTATACTACTGGAAAGATCTTCACGTTAGAGTATTACCTTCAGAAAGTCGATGAGCTTATTGAGCTTGACGTTGATTATATAACGATTAAGGACATGGCTGCCCTTTTGGATCCTCAGACGGCTTATGAAATTGTAAAAGAAATTAAAGAACGCTATGGGATAAAGGTTAATGTGCATACCCATGCAACAAGTGGTTTAGCTTCGGCAACCTACTTAAAAGCAGTTGAGGCCGGAACAGATTTTATAGATACAGCTATTTACCCATTAGCTAATGGAACTGCTCAACCTGCAATCCAGAGCATTTACTACTCCCTGAGAGAGGAGGATAAGCCCAAGATCGATGTGAAGCTAATATTTGAAATCTCTAAGTACATAAGGAAGCTCCTAGAAGAAAAATACGAGCATTTAATGAACAAAAGAGCACTTCATGGCGATCCAAATGTTTTGATTCACCAGATTCCAGGTGGGATGTATTCAAACCTTATCTCTCAGCTTAGAGAAATGAGGAATTTAAACAGGCTTGAGGAAGTTCTTGAAGAGGTTCCAAAGGTTAGAGAGGAATTTGGTTATCCACCGTTAGTTACTCCCACTTCTCAGATAGTTGGAACCCAAGCGGTGTTTAATGTCCTGTTTGGTAGGTATAAGATGATAACCGAGGAGACGAAAAACTATGTAAAAGGTCTTTATGGTAAACCGCCTGTTCCGATAAAAGAGGAAATTAGAAAGCTAATCCTTGGTGAGGAGGAGCCAATAAGTGTTAGGCCTGCTGATTTGCTCGAACCTATGTTTGAGAAGGTTAGGAAGGAGCTTGAGGAGAAGGGCTATCTCGAGAAAGAGGAGGATGTTGTAACTTACTGCCTCTTCCCTCAGGTGGCTTTGGAGTTCTTTGAGCTTAGGAGGCAAGAAAAATTAAAGCCCCTTGAAGAGAAGCCCAAGGGGAAGGTAATAAGGGTTTATATTGGTGGAAGAGAGTACGAAGTTGGGATTGAGGGAGTAAAGCTTGAGGCTTTGACTATGCCAAGTTATGCTCCTTCAGAAGTTCCGGCTCAACCTGTGAGTGTTTCCTCTGCTCCCGTATCAACTCCCACAGCTCCAGTTGAAGTGCCTAGTGCTCCTGCACCAACTGCTGCTGGGGAGGGCGTGGTTTCCGCGCCAATGCCTGGTAAGATTTTGCGTGTTTTAGTTCGGGAGGGTGATCAAGTTAAAGTGGGGCAAGGGCTTCTTGTTTTAGAAGCAATGAAGATGGAGAATGAAATCCCAGCGCCTGCAAATGGTGTTGTTAAGAGGATTCTCGTGAAGGAAGGTGATACTGTCGACACAGGACAAGCATTAATGGAACTCGGGTGATGGGGAAATGGGACTTGAACAAGCATTAGTTGACTTCTTCACTAACATTGGACTGCTTCACTTGACAGTTGGGAACGTGATAATGATACTAGTGGGGTTCACGTTAATATACTTGGCAATCAAGTATGAGATGGAACCCCTATTGTTACTTCCAATTGGAATAAGTGCAGTGCTAGTAAACTTGCCCTTAACGGGAATCTTGAGCGCTGATCCACACCATCCAGGATTGTTTTACC
>QMUE01000281.1 GCA_003663535.1 Thermococci archaeon | reverse complement strand
CTACCTGGAAAGAGGGGAGAAAGAATAGCATCAGAAATCATGAAAAGACATGGGAAAAACAATCCCCTCTACAAAATGGCTCTAAAAAAATACTCTCTCGGTGAGTGGAATGAGGGGGAGAGATGTGGATGATTTAAGATTCCTCCTACCCGTTGCAAATCCTAGTACGGTTTTAGAAGAGATGAGATGGCAATTGAAAAATGGCTGGTTCGATGAGGTATCCTTCAATGCCCTAAAGAGAAGAGTTACTTTTTTCTTTTGAAAGCCTCGCCCTTCAGGACGGGGAGGAGGTCAGAAAAATCGGTAGTTCAGCTCCACCTGAAATTATCAAAAAAGTACTCTTAATTTTAGACGAACTATAAAAAGAAAAACAAAATCACTGAACAACACTTATAGGCACAGGAGTTGCTGACAAAACGAATATTGCCAGCACAATTAAAGCTAAAGCAACTCTTTTCGGCGATATTGGGCTCACTTCATCCAAAGCTCCCGGATTGCCAATTCTTCCCATAAGCAAAATAATGAACCCCCAGATGAGCCACCCTGTCCATACAACACTCAACCCAATCATGGCCAGGCCCAATCCAAAAGTCAAAATTGAATGGGCCTTTTCTCCAAGGAAAGCCCTTGCTATGTGGCCACCATCAAGCTGGGCCGCTGGAACCAAATTTAGAAAAGTCACAAGTATTCCAACCCACCCCGCTATTGCTACCGGGTGGAGGTAGAGCACGTAGCTTTCCGGTATTCTAAAGATGTATCTCTCAAGGAGAACCATTATAAGGCTTTCACCAAATGCTATTCCCCCTTCAACTTGAGCAACAGCGCTCATCGGTAAAGCGGGAGAAAGTCTCAAACCTATGAGTAACACCGGTATAGCGACAATAAACCCAGCTATAGGGCCGCTTGAACCTAAATCTATGGCAGCATTTCGCGTGGGAATTGGCGACTTAACTCTTATAACTGCTCCCAGAGTACCTAGGATATTAGGGAATGGGATAAAGTATGGAAAAGTTGACTTAACCCCATGAAGAGTGGCCGCTATTTTATGCCCCATCTCGTGAGTACCCAAAATCGCAAGGACGCTTATTGAAAATGCAAGAGCGTTAAGGTATATGTTTCTAATTCCCGGTAAGTTGTATTCATCAAGAAAAGCTATATACGAGCTTGAAAGCCAATAACCAGCAAACAAGGTGCTCAAAACAGTTGCGATGAAGAGACCAATCCCAATAAACGGATTTTCTTTTCTTACTTCTTGGGCCGGGAAGATATACAGAACAACTTTTCCTTCCTTCTTCTTTAAGGCCCCCCAGTAACCAATTTCTTCAAGCTCTCGGAGAACTTTCTCAAAGTTACTCTCTCTTATCTCAAGAACCTCAAAAGCAGTGACATTCCCTCTAGACTGCGTCTCTCCCAAAGAATAGAATTGGCTGAGTTTTTCAATTAAATCTCTCGCAGGCCTCTCCTCAACTACGGGCTCAATCTCAAACCCTACAATAACCATGTCCCCCCCACATTTGGGACAAGAATTCTCCAGGAGAGCTTCATTTGAGTCTACTACCTCTCTATGGCCACACTTAATACACTCATAAACACCTTTTGGCATTTTTCCCACCACTAAAAAGGATAGGAAGGAGAATTTAAAAACTATTCCTCTACGTTGATCTCGCCCTTGTCTGCATCAACCTCAACAAATTGACCGGTTTTAATTTTGCCTATATCCACCCTATCCACCATGGGGATCCCAGCAATTATAGCCCCGGTAGCAACTATTGTTTCAGCTTCCTCTACAACTATGGCCGCTGGAGCGACTCCATTTTTCTTTAGCTGATATATTACATAAGAACCAACCGTGGATCCCTTCCCTCTGGGAAATACGAGTATTTTTCCCCTTATGCTTTCTCCTTTTATGTCACTTTCTGTGTCTTTTATCACGCCCGTTTCAGGATCAACCCCCCCAAGAAATGAGAGCGATTTTCGTGATACTAAAGCAATTCCCCTTGCTTTTCCACCCGAAATCTTTCTCCCTTTGAGCTTCATCTTCTCACCTCAGGGAGCCTCAAGTATAAGTTTTTCAGTATCTTCAAGCCTAACCTTCAGGCCAAAGGAAGAGAAGTAAAAACTGGCCTTTCCACTGTTTGTTGCAATTCCCCTATACCACTTTTCCACTGGAGAGACTATCAAACACACATCTGCAATTATTTTTCCATTGTAGCGTTCTATAACCTCGGTGTAACCCAAAGTGTCAGCTAGAGCTTTTACGGCTCTGCTGGCGGTTATCAAAACTGGAATCTTTGGTGACTTTTCTCTAATTTTAAGCAGTTTTGCAATCTCTTTTACTTCCTGAATAGAAGCATGAGGACAGCCGATTACTATGGCGTCAATTTCACTCCAATCTACGTTAAACTTTTCCTTCACTTCTTCAAGATCTTTTTCCTCAACCTGAATTCTCTCCGCCTTATCTTCCAAGGCCTCTTTGTACTCTGGGGTGTGGCCTTCAACATGATATAGGGCTATTGAGCCAGTTGCGGCCATTGAAGCGCCAAGCTCTTTTAAGTGATCAAGACTTTCTAGATTAAGGCCTTTAAAGTAAGGAACATCGTTCTTAAGGGTTTTACCCAAATAATACCCCAAAAAGCTGTAATCAACAAAATTCCGAACTTTGGCCTTCACATCAACCACTACTGTG
>QMUE01000280.1 GCA_003663535.1 Thermococci archaeon | reverse complement strand
TGCCGATAAAATAATAGTTGAAGAACATATAGATTTTGACGTCGAAATAACCGAACTGGCAGTGAGGCACTTTGATGAGAATGGGAAGATAGTTACTACTTTCCCAAAGCCAGTCGGCCATTACCAAATTGAAGGAGACTATCACTCAAGCTGGCAGCCGGCTGAAATTTCGGAGAAGGCCGAGCGTGAAGTGTATAGAATAGCCAAGAAGATCACCGATGTCCTCGGAGGTCTTGGAATCTTTGGTGTGGAGATGTTCGTCAAAGGAGACAAAGTATGGGCTAACGAAGTTTCTCCAAGGCCTCATGACACAGGAATGGTAACCATGGCATCTCATCCTACCGGTTTTTCCGAATTTGGGCTCCATGTAAGAGCGATTTTAGGACTTCCAATTCCAGTGGTAGAGGAGAATGGCATTAGAAAGTTCCCACTTCTAACTCCTGCAGCTACCCACGTGATCTTGTCAAACCAAGAGGGCTTTGGTCCAAGGTTTAGGAACGTGTTTAGGGCATTGAACGTTCCAAACACAACCGTTAGGTTCTTCGGAAAACCCGAAGCCTATAAAGGAAGGCGCCTTGGTGTTGCCCTTGCGTGGGATAGTGATGTCCAGGACGCGAAGAAAAAGGCAGAGCAAGTTGCCCATATGATTGAGCTCAAAACAAGAAGTGGAGAGTGGCAGAGTCAGGAATTCATAAAAGAGAAGCACCTGCTTTGATCTTTCATGTTTCATTCCCTTAAATTAACATCAAGAAGTTTAGTTAAGTACTGTTGTTTACTCTCCATTTTTAATTACTTCTTCTTATAGTATGCAAAATATGTATAGAAATGTTTATAAATAAAAATTTGATTATTGTAAAATGAACAACTAATGGGATGATAATATGGCAACTTTTGGGCTCTGGTATTTTAAGTGGAATGGGCAATTCCACGAGTCGCTACTATCCTACGATGATCAAAACGCTACAGAGAGCGATTTCAGAAACAGAGGTTTTGACTATGCAGTAATTGTTGGGTTAGCTGGAAAAGACATCCAATACACTGAAGATGGTCGGTTAGATGGAGAGACTTTTGCTGAAGATGTGTTTAGGATAGTGTCAAGTATTCCAGTATATATAACAATCCCATACTACCAATATAAAAGCTCAGAACCGAGAGAAGATCCAATAGGGGGCAATAAGTATTGGCTTGAATGGGTTGATGGAGTATTGAGATTTGCCGGTTCTAACTTGAAGGGCTTTTACTGGTCATTAGAAAGTGCATGGATGTTCGTAAACTATTACAAAGACGTTCTTTGTAACCAAGGAGAAATGCCCTATATAAATCCACAAACGATAGAACTTTTAACAGATAAAATACATTCTCATGGATTAAAGTTTATTTGGATCCCCACTGCTCATACATTGTCACTTGAGTATACTGACATATGGCCAAGGAATCATGATGTTTGTGGATATAATAACTATTCACTTCCAGGTGGGTCAGAATTTTTCGATTATGTGTTTGTTCAATCTAATTATTACCAGCGTAATGAATTTTCTCTCAAAGACTGGGTCAATAAGTTAGAGTCCTTAAACAACGAACATAATGCCTATAATGTCTTCATGGAGCTGGAATGTGATAATGCAGTGATCACAAACAGCATATATAGGGAGAGAGCTTGTGAATATGTAAAATATGCAAAAAAATATCCACATAGAGCATATTACTTTGGTACGGATTTAAAAGCGATTGATTTCATGAATGAGTACTGCCTAAATACTCTTGGTGAAAGATATGTCTAAGAAGCTTTCAGTTTCTCTTATATTACTTTTATTTTTTGGAGTATTTCCATTAGTTGGAGCAGATTATCTTGCAGATGAACAGAGATATGGGCTTCGTGTATCTTCTGTTAACTGTTCTGGAACTGAATATGATGCTGTCTGCGCTGTTGATATTTATACTCTATTCTTCCCTACAATGTGCTTTAGGTTTAACTCTTCCCCAACAGTGTTTTCATGCCCTCTTGAAGGTGATTATTCAGTTGAAACGGTTTACAAATTCTATGTAAATGGAAGTGGTGCATTCTTTTTACCAAAAGAGTTTGGGCGTTGGTACTACATAAACGATACTCGGCACTATCTGTTTTATGAAGGCAACAAAACCTACTTCTACCGTTTTGAAAGAGAGAAAAACTGTGTGATTAAGCTGAAGAGACCGAGCTATCTTTCAGCTCGCTGGATTCCAAATAAAGTGCCTGTGAGGGGAAAGGTTAAAGGAGATGTCATTATATTCTCCGATGGAAACACTACTTATAAAATTCCGCTAAAAGCTATTGAGCCATATCTCTGGTCTCCCCAGGAAGCCAATTATCTTGAGGCTGTTATATGGAAATCAGGAGCACTAATTTATCCGGCATACAAGCGAGATTTAATTCCAGTAAAAGATGGAGGATATTTACTCTGGGAAGACTATGGCAATGAGAGGTTCTTTGAGAAATATTACAACAACTCGGAAGTTGAAAGGTTGATAAAGCCAGAATACGTATTCATCTATGATGGAGAAGACGTTCAAGCCGTGTCAATTGTTGCTTTTAGATACAATCCTAATGTTACTATGTGGAATGGAACTTTCATTTGGAAGCTAGCACTAAAGGAGAAATTTTCACCAAAAGAATGCTCTAACAGAACAAACACTTTGAACTCAGGGAATAATAAAACAGAGGAACTTTGTGTTA
>QMUE01000279.1 GCA_003663535.1 Thermococci archaeon | reverse complement strand
TAACCACATGCAAAACTGGTTTTTTCAGTTAAAAACTTTTGGATTATCTAAAGAGGGCAAAAACGAACTACACGGAAAATCTACAAATACACCTCCACAAAAACAAAGGAAATAAAGTATCAGAAAACACAAGTATGAATAGGTGTGGAATATGAATGCTTTGATTATTTACGTCTCCATCCACCACGGAAATACTGAAAAAGTCGCAAAAGTCATGGCAAAAACTCTTGAAGCAGAACTCACAAAACCATGGGGAATAACACCAAAAGAACTTTTAAATTACGATCTTATAGGATTTAGTTCTGGAATATACTGGTGGAGACATCACTGGGCTCTTCTAAAACTTGTGAACAATCTTCCAAGAATGGAAGGAAAGAAGACCTTCATCTTCTCAACAGCAGGTATAAACATTCCCTTTATCAACCACAGGAAGCTTAGGAGTGCTCTCAGGAAAAAGGGATTTGAGATAGTGGGAGAGTTCTCCTGTAGAGGATGGGATACGAACGGCTGGCTTGAGAAGATTGGAGGGATAAACAAAGGACATCCAAATGAAAAGGATTTAGAGAATGCAAGAAGATTTGCAGAGAAATTAAAGAGCATGATTTGAGAGCTAGTCCATATTATACACTTTTTATGGCATTCTTTACCAGTTTTTCGGCCTTCTTCATCAGCCCCTCCGCCTTCTCCTTTGTGTGTGCCTCAAGAGTAATGCGCATTATTTGTTCAGTGCCGCTGGGCCTGAAGAGAACCCACCACTCGTCGTTCTCAATCCTTACTCCATCAATGTCAATGAACCTTTTGTACTCAAATCTCCCAAGGGTTTCTTTCTTTATGAATTCCATAGCTTTGACCTTCTTCTCCTTTGGACAGGGGATTTTTGCCCTTAAAGTAACGTAACGTGGCACTTCCTTTGCAAGCTCACTTAACGGACCCAGTTTATCAATCATCTCAAGAACCAAGGCCCCAGCAAAGATTCCATCGGGAGTGAGGTTCCACTGGGGGATTATCCATGTACCACTTGGCTCGCCTCCAAAGACCGCATTTTTCCTCACAATACCCTCAGCAACTGCAACATCTCCAACTTTTACCCTAACGACTTCTCCTCCCAGGGGTTTAACATAGTCATCCAAGGCAAATCCCGCATCCACAGTTGTGATAATTTTCCCTTTTCCAAACTTTCTCAACATATAGCCACTTATGAGGGAAAGCATAACTTCGTATTCAACAAAGTTGCCCTGATTGTCAACAACACCAATTCTATCGGCATCTCCATCATGGGCTATCCCAACATCAGCCTCAAGGGACTTCACAGCCTTTGCAAGGGTTTCTAAGCTTTTGGCATTTGGTTCGAGTTCCCTAACAAAAAAACCGCTTGGATGAGAGTTAAGTGAGATGACTTTATTTCCAAGCTCCCTCTGGAGGTAAGGGGATAAAATTGAACCGGCGCCGTTCCCACAGTCAACGACAACCTTATAGCCTTTTGAAAGTTCTATCATCTCAAGAGCTTTTTTTATGTACTCCTTTTTTGGATCGGCTCTTGTTAGTTCTCCTATGTTATCCCAAGATGCCTGCTGGAACTTCCCCTCTTCAAGAATTCTCTCCAGTTCATTCTCCATCCCGCTTGTGTAGGCCATTCCATTCGGTTGCCAAACCTTTATACCGTTGTACTCTGGAGGGTTGTGAGAAGCAGTTATTGTGACACCTGCATCTGCTTCGTAGAGCTTTATTGCAAAACCAGTTAAGGGTGTTGGAGAAAGGCCGATGTCAATAACATCGATTCCAGTGCTTAAAAGGCCGGAAATAAGAGCATTCTTTAGCATCTCTCCACTTGTTCTAGTGTCTCTACCAACCACAACCTTTCCTTCACCAAGATAAGTGCCCAAAGTCTTTCCAACTTTTAAAGCAAGATCTGGAGTTAATCTTTCGTTAACGATTTCTCTTATGCCACTTGTTCCAAAGTACTTGCCCATGAGAATCACCAATAATGATTGTCAAATTCATTAAAAGATATGAAGTAAACTTAAAAGATTTTTCATTTCACTTCTCTAAAAATCTCCGTACATAAGTCTTTTTCTCAACTACTTTGCCATCTTCAATTCTATAAACATCAACCCTATCCATACCCATTGTCTCTCGCTTGTATGCAACAAGATAATCTATAACATCCTTAATAGCATACTTAAAAACGGAGTCTTTGAAGTACTTGGGCTCATATATTAATATGACCCTATCATCATGATTGGATATAAAGGAGTAATACTTTTTTCGCTCTGTTTTTGGCTTAGAAAGGAGAGAATAGAGGAAATACCCATCAAATTTTATGGTTTCATCTATATTCCCAATGAAAACACTTTCAGGATATCCAACTTCAAATGGTAAATATTCAGCCAGAAATAGTTTCCCTTTAGAAAGCCATGCATTTAGAAATATCCTAGCAAGTTTCTTTGCATTCCCTGTGATTAAAATTACGCCCCGTTCAAGATTTACTATCTCCTTAAGCATGAGCATCCCATTGTTAATAGGCACAAGGTTTTTAAAAACATGCGGATTCTATGTACCAACACCACAAAATATATATTCTATCATTCTCACTCCCATACGATAACCCCATTATGGAGGTCGACCTAATGAAGAACAGAATATTGACAGTCTTTTTAATAGGAGTTTTAGTATTTAGTGTTGCCATAAGTGGATGTACAGGTGGAGAAACAAC
>QMUE01000278.1 GCA_003663535.1 Thermococci archaeon | reverse complement strand
ATAATTCTTAAGCTTTAAAAAAGTAACGCTTCCTGCTAAAGGGCTTGTTTTAGAATTCCCACATCCCCACCCTGAAGGGCGAGGCTTTCAAAAGAAAAAAGTAATGAATACAGGCATGTGGATAGATCGCAAAGATTTCAACCTTGAGGGGGACTGAGAAAACCTTTATTTTGTTTGGTAACAAAAATAAAGTGAGGTGATATTATGCTGGCTGAAAAACCCTACTTAATAAACCGTGAAAAGGCTCTCTCAAAGAAGGAGATTGCTCAAGCACTTCGCTGGGCAATTGAAGCTGAGTTGGACGCCATAAGCTTTTATGAGCAGTTGGCTGAGCTTATAGAGGACAAAAGGATAAAACATGTCTTTTATGATGTGGCCAATGAGGAAAAGGAGCACGTTGGAGAGTTTTTAGCTGCTCTGCTTGAGGTTGATCCTGAGCTTGGAAAGTATATGAAGGAAGGTTTTGAAGAGGTTGAAGAAGAGACTGGAATAAAAGTTAACCTTTAGTCTTTTAGTTCTGAACCCCACTTTTTTCTTTTGAAAACCTTGCCCTTTAGGGCGGGGAGGAGGTCAGTATGTTCCCGCTAAGTGATTTCCGTTTATTTTATTAACCTCTGAGTTGTTTTACATTTTGGTGGATGAAATGGAAGAGATACTTAAGTTGGCGAGTCAATTTTACGAGGACGAATACAAGGACTCTGTTCTTTATGCATCCTTGAGTAGAGATGAAAAGGATCCCAAGCTGAGAGATGAATTTTTAAGGCTATCTCATATTGAATCCAATCACGCAAAGTTCTGGCACGACTTTTTGGCCAAGAGGGGCAAAAAACCGAAAAAAGTAAAAATAGGCAGGCTGGGCTTCTTTTTTGTGAAACTGCTTAGGAAGCTTTTAGGGCCAGGAACTGTTGTTTCTTTGCTCGAGATGGGAGAAAACTCGGCAATTCAGAAGTATTTTAACTTTCTAACAAAATACAAACTTAGCGATGAAGAAAGAGAAGTGATTTCGAAGATAATTCTGGATGAGCTTGAACATGAGCGCTTTTTCTACGAAAGCAAGAAACGCTTCCACGTGGAGAACATAAGGGATTTTGTCCTTGGAATGAACGATGGTCTTGTAGAGCTTTTGGGAGCGGTTACTGGACTTTCAGCAGTTTACGTTCATAATCCAAAGATAGTGGGGATTAGTGGGTTAATAGTTGGAGTAGCAGGGGCACTTTCTATGGGAATAGGTGCTTTTATCTCGGTTAGGTCTCAAAGACAGGTAAATGAGAGTGTAAAACAGAGAATGGAGGTGCTTTTTAGAGTCTCTCCAGAGAGGGCAAAGGAAGAGCTTATGGAAAGGCTTTTAGAAAGCGGCATGCCGGAGGATGTTGCAAAAGAAGTTGCAGAAAAACTTTCTTCCAATGAAAGTGCAATGATAAACCTTCTTGTGCAGGGTGGAAATGAGGACGAGATACGTTCTGCCTTCTACACGGGTTTGGCCTATTTAACGGGAATAGCCTTTCCAGTATTGCCATATTTTATTGCTTCATCATCTTTGCTTGCCTTGCCCTTCTCAATCTTTCTGGCCGGAACTGCTCTGGCAGTAGTTGCAAGTGTTATCTCAATACTTTCAGGGATTTCAGTAAGGAAAAAGATCTTTGAGATGGTTGTTACTGGACTAGGTGCAGCGTTCTTAAGCTATCTCTTTGGAAGATTAATGGAAAGCCTCTTTCACATATCAGCTCTCTGAAGCTGGAATTACTATGGGGATACCTTTAATTTCCGTGATGAGCCCTTGAACTTCGTAAACCTCTTCAAAAAGTTTCGGTGTGAGAACCTCTTTGCCCCCATCTTTTATTATTTTGCCATTTTTCATGAAAACAAACCTATCTGCAAAGCGTAATGCTAAGTTAACGTCGTGCATGATAACTATAGATGTTTTACCGGACTCTGCAAATTCTTTTGCTATTCTCATGACTTCAATCTGGCTTTTCAGGTCAAGATTGTTTGTGGGTTCGTCCATTAAAAGTATCTCCGGTTCTTGAGCAAGTGCTCTGGCTATGTTTACTTTTTGCAGTTCTCCTCCGCTGAGTTTGTTTAAGGGTTTTAGTGCCAGAGGGTCAATTTTAAGCTTTTTTAGAGTCTCTTTGACAATTTCAATATCTTTCCTCGATGGTGTGAGTCCTATATATGGTCTCCTGCCCAAAAGAACCATATCAAAAACCCTCATAAAACCGGGAGTAATGCTCTGGGGCACGTACCCTATTATTTTTGCGAGTTCTTCTCGGGAGTACCGGTCTGAAGGTTCTCCAAAAATCTCAACCTCTTTGCACCTGAAAATTCCCGCAATACACTTCATAAGAGTGCTCTTTCCAGCACCATTTGGTCCTAATATGGCAACTAATTCCCCTTGTTCAACTTCCAGAGAAATGTCATGCAGAATTTTTGAACCGTTGTAGCCAAAATTGAGGTTTTTGACCCTCAAAACCTTCATTTGCCTCCCTCCATACGCACTAACAAGTAGATAAACATCGGAGCGCCTAAAAATGACGTCACAACACCAACTGGCAAAGTCATTGGTGAAAAGAGAAGTCTTGCAATTGTGTCGGCAGTGAGAAGCAGAAGAGCACCCATTAAGGCGGATAAGGGTATTAAAAATCTATAATCTCCACTGAAGAGAAGTCTAATGGCGTGAGGTGCTATTAATCCAACAAACCCTATTACTCCAACAAAAGAGACACT
>QMUE01000277.1 GCA_003663535.1 Thermococci archaeon | reverse complement strand
CTACATATTGATTGAAAAAGAAAAGAGCTAGCCTTTCTCCACCTTCACTTTCAGTTCTTCTGCAAACCAATTAACCCTCTGCGGGAACGGGATTTCTATACCCTCCCTATCGAGAGCTTCCTTTATCTTCTGGACTATCTGGGTTCTCACGTTAAACCACTTTTCACTTGGTGCCCATGCCCTGACAGCTATGTTAACACTGTTATCTCCCAAATTGTTCACAAAGACCGCTGGTTCAGGTTCCACTAAAACATAGGGCATCTCATCAAGGACACCCTTTATCACGTCTATCGCCCTCTGAGCATCCTCTTTGTATGCAATGCCAATAATCACATCAACCCTCCTTGCTGGATATTTTTGCAGGTTCTTTATATCGCTGTTGAAGAGCTTCTCGTTTGGAATCCTTACGAGAAGACCATCCCATGTCCTTATACGCGTTGAGAGGATTTTAATGTCATGGACAATCCCGGAATACCCAGCAACTTCCACCGGGTCCCCTATCTTTAAGGGTTTGTCAAAGTACATGAATATACCAGAGATGAAGTTTGAGACAACAGTCTGTGAAGCAAACCCCAAGACGATACCTGTTATTCCAGCCGCTGCTAAAAGGGTGGTCAACCTCCCGGTAAATCCAGCAATGTTAAGGGCTATAAAAAATGCCAATGTGACAAGAAGGTAGTAAAAAATCTTTGCCTTAAGCTGAATCTCTGGAATCCTTTCTTGAGGAGTACGCATTATCCAATAGTCTTTTGACTTCTTAGCGAGGAGATAAGAGAAGTAAAATACCAAAAAGGCTGTTAAAAGGTTACTTAAGCTTGTTCCGGCAATTTCATAAGAGAGAAGCCCCAAAGCCTCAAAGGCATAAACAATGGACACAATAAGAATCAAATTATGGAGCGTTGAAGCTGTATCCTCATTCACTATCCAGACATACTTGGTGGTTCGGGAAAGATTGATGAGGTACCTCTTAACGCCTTTCGCCAACAGAAAACCTATTAAAACAATAAGAAAGGCCTTTATCACTAAACCTATTGTCAAGGTAAGAAAGAGCTTCTCGCCGAGTACACCCTGTTCGAAGATAGATGCGCTGAGATTCATACTTCACCACCTCATCAGAAAGTTCGGAAGCGAAAGCTGGTTGCCCATAATATTCAGCCCTTCTTTGGGCGGTTTTCCCGTGTTGTTAACCTCCGGTATGTGGTTTTTGAGGATAATGACAAGCAGCGGGTAATAAGCCTTTTTCTCCGTATAATACATTGGGGTATTCTTTATTGGAAGCACAACTTTTTCAAGGGATTTCCACTCGTTTGAAGGATTTGAAAGAAGAAGTTTAGCGACTCCAATGGTTTCAGGTTCCTCAAGATAAAATGGACTCACGTGATAGCGGCAGATTACTCCCGCCTCTATAGTCCCGTAGAGAGCGTACTTTTCCCTTCCAAGTATAAAACGATCTATTTCCATCCCCCCAATCTCAGCTGCCACTTCAATTGGTGCTTCAGCAAATCCCGTGAGCGAATCCCTGGGGGGAACAGCAATAGGTTCCTCAAACTTTATCATTAGTAAATTCACCCCGTAACCAATGGCCGGGGCAGGACGAATTTTAAGAGGCTCGTCATTGGCCTTAATGAGCCTTTCCACATCGTCTCTTCTGTATCTAACGATGCCTCCTTTCTCCTCAAGGAGGTGGATTTTTTTACCCCCAACCTTTATGAACTGGGTCTTCAGCTCGTGCTCACCAAACATGTAGAAAAATAGGAAAGGAAAGATATAAGCTTTGCTCAAATCTTTTCGAAAGATATATCATCAATCTTTACATGGGTGAAAATATTAGCACCGCCCTATTCTATGAATATACCCTTAGCTTCAATAGGTACGGCTGCCCTCCTCCCCGCCCTGAAGGACAAAGCTTTCACGAGGTTAAAACTTTAGTAGTTGCGGCTTTTTTAAAATCTCAAAGAAGTCCAGGTATTTTAACCCCTTCCATTCAGTTACCATATGGGGTAAGTCGACAATAAATGGAACCTTTTGAATTATTCCAATATCAGAACTTGCCACAACCTCAAAATTCTTTAAATCATGATCTGGAGCTTTTGATAGGGAAGCTTTTCCTTTAATACCAAAATTCCCCATAAGTTTCTCCGTTAATTTGGCGACCTCTCTACTTCTACTCACCGGCGAATCGTACAAAAACCAGACTTCTCCAAGTTCTAGATCTGATAAGGCTTCCATAACAAGTTCAAGTACTTTTTGAGTGTTTTCATTTATCCTATAGCCTCCTTGATGCTTTAAGTCCCTCAAGAGGCCATCTTCACATAGAATGGCCTTCCCCTCGATTACCGATTCGAGAGTTATTAAGACGTTAAATCCATCAACTCCAAGTACTTGGCCCTTGAGATCTTCCCCTTTCAGAATTTTTCTTTTTCTTTTCGCAATTTCTTCATCGGAAAAAACGCACCTTGTCAAAAAATATCTCTCCACAGAAGTCAGTGTGTAATGATTGGCAACAAACTCAAGGGCATACTTTTTCCTGTATCCTCTATTCAAGAGATATTTCAAATCTTCATAGGCTGATAGAAGCACGTTATACCACCTTTTCCAGAGTTTCTTCTCCAGCATATATTCTTATCTTAACCTTCCCGTTTAATAGAGATGTCCTAACTTTTTTCGTTAATATTTCATCCACTTGGAAAATCCCAGCAAGATGCTTCATCCATACTTCCACAAGGATCGG
>QMUE01000276.1 GCA_003663535.1 Thermococci archaeon | reverse complement strand
TCGGTGTAACCGCATCTACCGCATGTCCATCTGTTCTTGTGGTCTGCCATGAATACTCCAGGACCACACCTTGGGCAGAACCTGTTCTTCCTTGAGATTTTGCCATCTTTAACTTCATAGAGCTTCCACTTTTGTGATGTTCTCCTCCCGGCCATCTATATCACTCCTCCTGCTCTTGTATAATTCCTTCTCTCCTTAAAACGTACTCAGGTTCTATGTAAAGCATTCTCTCCTTGCTTTCATAGGCCTTTGCATATCCTTCGCTGACATGACTACCAAAGTAACTTCTTATGTATTGAACAACGGTTGCTTCGGGGTTTAAATCAAGCATTGCAACTAGCTTACCCTTAACATCTGCTCTTGATGGTGTAGGTTCTCCTTCGTGAATAACCTCAAAGTATATTTCTTTTCTTCCCAAGAGTTTGTTTTCTTTAGTGTCGATAACCCTAATCTCCATCATGAACCACCTCCATCTTTCTAAGCAACTTTGCGCATCTGCGCTTACATTCAGATGTGACCTTTATAAGCACTATCCCTTCATCAGGTTGTCCATAAATTACCAATGCTCCCTCTGGAGCATAAATAACGGCTGGAATGGCCGCCAAATCCTCCTCACCATTTACTTTCAGGTAAACTCTTTTCCCCTTTTTGGCAAGTTCAAAAGACTTTTTGACAGCATTTAATAAAGCTTTCGTTATTGTTCCAGGTGGATTTTTGGTTGTTAACACTACGGCACCGAGTTCAATATCCGGCACATATTCTTTTCTTTTAGTTTTATAGTCATATATGGCCACAGATGGTTTTATGCCGATCCTTAAGACATTTTCAGTAACCACATCTCCTACTGTAACTAAAAAGGGGGCTTTTTTGAGTTCTTCACGGGATTTTAAATAGGGTTGGGGCATTTCGCCCCCTATTAACTCACCTAATGGCTTTTTAAGCTCATTTCTAAGATTCTCTGTGAGTTTGTAGTAAAAATTTCTTGACATGTTACCTGACCCTTATGGCGTATTTCCCCGCTGTTTTCACTCCGAGTGTTTGGGCTATTCTGGAGTTTTCTGGATCGAGGATTATCACAAGATCGAACCATTCATCGCTTAAATCTCTACTCCCACACGCAGGGCATCGATCTTCATTGGTGATGTAATGACAGTGTCTGCAGGCCTTTTCCGTCATTTTCACTCACCACTTTCGGCTTTCCTCTTTTCTTTTTCTATCCAGTCAAATTTACCCAAGCCGGGCTGTCTCATGGTAAGACCAATCTTGTTCTCTCTAATTATTTTACTCTTCTCGCTTATGGCAATTATTCTCGCCCTAACGACGTCACCAAGTTTTAATATGTGGCCCTTCTCCTTTCCAACAAACTGAGCGTTCTTCTCATCAAATACAACGTAATCATCCATGAGCTGAGAAATGTGCACAAGTCCATCCATCGGGCCAATTCTTATGAAAGCTCCATAGGGGACAACGTCAATAACCTCTCCTTCAACAACCTCATGCATCTCGGGCTTCCACACAAGAACATCGAAAACCACATCATGATAAGTTGCACCGTCTCCGTGAATGATAACACCCTCACTAATCTCATGAACCTCAAGGATAGCCAAAACAACACCCTCATCCTTGTCGTAGATTCCTTCATAAGCCTCTCTCAAAACTATTTTAGCGGCCTCTTTGGGATCCATTGTAAACATCTTCGGGGGGATTCTCACAATGTCTTTAACTCTAAGGAGTCTGTACATTTTCTTACCTCCAAAATTTTAAAGAAAGGAAATCACTTCTTGAATTTCTCCTTGTAAAGCTTTATCGCCCTAAGGATTTCTTGTTTTGCTTTATCAGCGTTTTCCCAGCCCTCAACAATAATTTCCTTTCCTTGAAGCTCTTTATATCTTCTAAAAAAGTGAGCGATCTCATCGAGGAAGGCCTTTGGAACATCATCCAAGTCTTTCCAGTCCTTGAAGTATGGATCCTCCACTGGGACTGCAAGAACTTTGTAATCTCTGTCTCCACTGTCTATCATCTTGAATAGGCCGATTGGCCTTGCCTCAATTATTGTTAGTGGGTATGTCGGCTCTCTCATGATAACCATGATATCAAATGGATCGTCATCATCATACCATGTTTGAGGAATTACACCATAGTCAACTGGGTAGTAGAATGGACTGTAAAGAACTCTATCAAGCTTTATAAGGCCTGTTTTCTTGTCTAACTCATACTTGTTTCTGCTTCCTTTTGGTATCTCTATTAAGGCGTAAACAACTTCCGGTACTTCCGGTCCGGGCTCCAAATCATGGAATGGATTCATCTCAATCACCTCTTTGATTTTCAAAAGACGGAGTTATAAATCTAACCCAAAAATTAACTTCTGCATTTAGCTTTAAGGGTTGCTTTTTAAAGTTGTCGCTTTACATCAGTCTCTTGAAAACCTCGCATTTGAAGATGAACCAAAAAGGGGTCTGTCTGTCGTGAGTTTTTAGGGAGGATAAGGCTACCCTCACGACGGACTTGGGGTTCATTAACCTCAACTCCCCCTCGAGTTCATTGGAGAGTAAATCACTGGTTTTGTCCCCGCACGAGAACATTAACCACTCCAATGAATTGCCTATCAGCCTTAAACCTACACTCACAAACCACCAGCCCGCTTCGGGACTTTAACTTACTCCCACATATCGGGCAGGTGGAGGAAGAATTCGAGGGTTTTGAAATCGAATCGAGTGAGTCTATCGGAGTAAGTG
>QMUE01000275.1 GCA_003663535.1 Thermococci archaeon | reverse complement strand
TGGAGTCATAAGCGTGACTCCCTTTGGAATGCAACGCATTTATGAAGCGACAAAAAGCTACTATGTGAAGATAGACTTTGATCTTAGAGGAGACGTTTTTGCTATCGGTGTGAACGAGGCTGATGCCAAAATAAGGCCAGATGATATTGTTGGTGTTGTGAGAGACGAAAAAGTGGTTGGTGTTGGTAAAGCTGTTCTAAGTGGAGAAGAGATGATAAAAGCGAGAAGAGGAATTGCTGTTAAGGTCAGAAAGCGGGCCTGAATATGAAGCGAGTCGCCCTCTTCATTCGCTCCTTCTTCTAACAGCGGCCCGCTGGGGAGTGTCGACTATCGCAGCGCGGATCGAATTGCCTTGAGAGTGTTTTCTCTGTCGATTCGGGTTCAAACGGTACTCCGAACTTCGACGTTTGCCCCACCGTATCTCGTTATTCAGGTCGGAAACGAACTCGCTCCCAGAAACAAGTAAAGTTATCTCAAACTAAGATATAGACACTTCGTCAGGAAGTTTGTATAAGCGTTCTTTAATAAACTTGATAAACAACAAGATGAAGTCCTCATCAATGAAAACCAAATATCCAAAATCAGGATATAACTCCAAGAGTTCAAATATGTCTTCCCTAACATAAACGAATAATGGAGGCAACGGGTTGTACATTCTGCTCCTGAAATATTTGTGCACAAGCAGTGAATACTCATTTAATTCACGCAATAGCTTAGGTTTGGCACGGGACGTCTTTAATAAAAACAAGATATCATTTAAAGTATCGTACGACTCTACCAATAGACGCTTTATATTTTGGGATTTAACAAAATAGTACAAGAAAGTACTTATAATTACATATTAGGAAGGCAAATAACAATACCGCAAACGTAGGGGTTAACAAGTTAACATCACTTACTACTCTTAACACAATAAGACTCAATATACAGCTCATAATGTAGAAAACCGCAATCTTGTTTCTATGATTACGGTACATATCTTTACTGTTCATATTTCCGAGAATGATTAATATGAGACTGGATATCAAGAAATAACCAAAAAACGCAAGTAAGGAAGTTGAAGTTTCCTGAAGATTTTGTGAGAGAGAGAAGATACAACTAAAGAAAACATAGAGGGCAAGAATAAAAATAAATGGAATAGATTTAAAAATTGAACAGATTTAATCCGTGGATAAACGTTACTTTTAGAATAAATTTTTTCAAAATAATCTATAACCCCAGAATGTTCTTTCATCGTCTCTATTAAAGGATCAAACTCCTTAGAATGAAGAAATGTGACATATGATCCTCTTGTGGGTGCGAGTGTTACCGGTAAAAGCTCCATAAAAAGCTCGATGAAGAAGAACTTCTTTAAACGAGAAGAAATAAAAACTTCAAGTACTAGTATTCCCCAGATAGAAAGAAATGAAGCTATTACTAATACTAAAAGATAACTGGAATCAAATCGCCGTTGCGCTATAAAGAAACCTATTAGCACTGAGATAAAACTAAGAAATGTCGAGATAATAGAAGTATTTGACTCAGGTAGGGCATTAATAAATACTCTTAATCGGTCTTTTTCGATATTTATAATTTCCTCGAAAGTATCAATCTCAATTTTGCCTTCTTTATTTCCGAGAATCTCAAAAGGAGAGGTGAAATCATCTTAGAGATTTCTTCTGGCTTAACTTTTGGTATCTCCACATACTCGCTATCGTCCTTTTGAGAATTTTCTCTCATGTTCTTCTATTTGAATGACAAAATATAAAAAGCTTCTCTCAGCGTAGAATATTGTTATGCCAAAGTATTTCAAGAAAGGCGTCAAGAGAGAGCACCATTTCCTTAAGGGTATTGAGAAGCCGCTTGAAGAAATAGCTAACATTCCAGGCGTTAAGAAGGTAATTCCGGGGAGGATATATGCCAGTGATTCCAGGGGATTTGAGATAAAAGTAACAC
This sequence comes from Thermococci archaeon, assembly GCA_003663535.1. Taxonomy (GTDB): domain Archaea; phylum Methanobacteriota_B; class Thermococci; order Thermococcales; family Thermococcaceae; genus Thermococcus_A. Next base: position 803 of record QMUE01000275.1, on the reverse strand, counting down.
GGGAAACTCAGAGTGGCTTAAAGCTCGTTGCAAAGAGCGATGGCTCTGTGCAGGAGATATTTCTAGTAGTTGACAAGTCCGAGAGGGAACTTGTCCGAAAAGAGGTGGAGAAACTCGGAGAGAAATGGAAGAAATTGTAATGTCAAAGCTCTCTTTTTCCTCCAAAAAACTCTAAAAGTTCTTTGTCATTGATTTCTTCCTCTCCAAATCCAAGCTCTTTTTTCTGAAGTTCTATTAAACCTGGAGTGATCAAAGATTCCCCGTTGAGCTTTGGAACAGCATAGTGGAGGGTAATTTCACTTAAGTTGTCAAGTCTTATCGTTGGGTTTTCCACATATTCAATTTCTTCAAGCCTTTTTCCATCTGCAATAAGCTTTGCCACTATTGAAGCCCCATCAATCGAATATTGTGGCTTTCCTATGTGTCTAACTTTTACTCCTTTCATCTTTGAGGTTATAAACTCCTTAGTTCTCCCTTTGGGGATTGCATCCCCTAAAATGCCCCCAACGACTATTATAGTGTCATCTTCAATATCCTCTGGTTTAAGTTCTTCTTCGGCTTGAAGATCAAGAACAATAAGTTTTGAGCATTCAAATGGAAATTTTGTGATACTCTCACTTAAGACACTCCCCAGTTTTGCGAGCTTTTCTCTCTCATCCTCTCTAACATTTGTAAAGATAAGTTTATCTTTCCACCACTGTGCCGCGTGAGAATATTCAAGCCAAAGCCATTCACTTATTTCTTCAAGGTGCTCGATCAGTAGATATGGCATTATACTCACCTAGAAGTCCTTTTTGGTGGGG
>QMUE01000274.1 GCA_003663535.1 Thermococci archaeon | reverse complement strand
TACTACCCGCCGCTGACATTAGGACTTCTTTCATAAATGCTGTTATTGGGGCCTGCTCCATGTTTATTGAACCCAGTGTTATCCCTACGCTTGTTTCGCTCATGGAATAAACAAAACTAAGCATGCTCCCACCAAAGACGTTTAGGGAAATTAGAGGCATTAGTATTCCAGTGATAGTTCTCCATCTTGAAGCACCTAGGTTTATCGATGATTCTTCAAGGGATACATGAACCTGCTGCAAGCCGGCATAGACAGATCTAGCTGCGAATGGTAGTCTTCTTATGGAATAAGCAAGTATCAAGACCAAAGCAGGATTGAACCCGTAGAGGGATGTTGGGTTTAATGGTGAGTTCTCTGGAGTAATTACCGAGAAGAAGTAGAAGTACCCCATTGCCACGACTATTCCTGGTACTGCAATTGGGAGTATCACGATACTTTCTAGTACTGGGCTTAAGGCTCCTTTGAATCTACTACTGGCATAAGAGGAGGTTATTGACAAGATAACTATTAGAAACACTGCAGCTCCTGAGTAGGTTAAGCTGTTCACGATGAATCTTCTCACATCAGGATTTAAGATCATCTCTTTTATGTAATCTATGGTGAATCCTTGGGGCAGCACTGTAGTGGTCCATCTTTCAGAGAAGGCAAGCATAATAACGCCTAGCTGTGGGAAAATCGTGATTAGTAAAGCAGGTAGGAGAACTAAGTAAATTAAAAGAGCTTGCCATGCTTTTGGATCACTTACTCTTGGTTTCCATCTTCCACCTTTGCTAAGCATTGCATATTGCCTTAGGCTTACGTATTTTCTAATCCCGAGGAATGCTATTATGGCCAGTGTGAGCATTATTATTGAAAGGGCGGCTATTTCTGGACTTCTCTCTCCTAGGCCGTAGATGAACTTGCTAAATATCTGGTATGACATAAGTTTTTTAGCTAATGGATCAGCGTGGAAGACTACTGGGGCCGCTAGATCCTCAAGACTGAATATGAATACCAAAGTAGCACCTGCGGCGATTCCTGGCAGGGCCAGTGGGAAAGTAACAGTTCTGAAGAGTCGGAAACTCTTGCTTCCTAAGTTTTCAGCTTGTTCTTCTAAAGTTGGATCGATATTGATGAAGCTTGCATAGGCATTTAAATAAACTATTGGGTAATATGCCATTGATTGGGCCAGTACAACTCCGGCTAATCCATCTATTTTAATTCTAAAGGGAAGTACGTGAAGAACTTCATGGAAGATATAGTTTATTAGCCCAAACTCACTGAACATTTGTTTTATCACATATGCGTTCACAAAGGGGGTTACTAAAAGTGGGATAAAAAGGGCAATTCTAAACAGGTTTTTCCCTTTAAAATTATATCTTGCCATTACAAAGGCAAAGACAGTTCCTAAGATTGCAGTAAAGAGTGTTACTAGTGCCGCAACAACAAGGGAATTAAGAACAACACCAAAATCAAGCCCTCTGATTAAATATAAACTCTCACCACTTGCGGTTGTTAACTTTTGAGCAAAATCCCCATGTGGGGGGAATTGAATATAATAAGAATCCATCAATATGCTTTTGAACCAATGAAAAGAGATGTTTCCATCATATGTAAATGCAATTAACAACATGGAAATCACAGGAACTATCAAAAACATCACTAAGTAGAGTAGTGGAAAAAGATAAGAAAAGGCAACAAGGGGCTCAAAAAGGGGAGTCCCAAAGACTCTTTCCCACCATTTGCTAACCTTCATCCTTGCACCTCCGCGAGGACACTTTGGTATTTTTGTCTTGCAGCATCTCTCCATATTTGCATTAAGGTATCTCTAAACGCAGGATCTTCAAGTTTGTCATTTATCTTCTTTGCGTACTCTATTGTTAAAGTCACTGTATTTCCAGTATCTGGATCTTTAAACTTGATTGGTTCTAAAAGTTTTGCTTTGAGTTCATTGTACTTGTTTTCGCTTATTTTTCCCTCTTTGTATGCTTTCACAAGGGCTGTCCAAGCCCTGTGGAGCTCTTGATTTGCATCCACAAGCGTTGCTTTGAAGTAAAACTGCATAGCGTTTGCAGTTACTAAGGCTTCATTGTCATCGAAGTCTATACCTTGTGTCTTAAGTGCACTTTCATAGGCCTTCTTTAAATCAGGCCTATTCTGGCCTTCGGGGGTATTAAAGACATCGGGATTAACAGGGAGCCTATTTATCTGTTCGTCTAACCATATCCTTTGCCCTTCAGTAAGAACCCAGTAAATAAATGCTTGAGCAGCTTCTTTGTGTTGTGACTTCACGAGAACGGCTATGGGGTCACCATTTATTATACTCTGTCCTTTTGGAATGATATATTCACAGGAGGGATTGCTTTTCATTGCAATGTATCCATAAAAGTCGATTGTGTTTCCAACACCTATGTCTCCGCCAATTACGTTCTCTCTAACGGCATCACTAGCATCATATATCTTTGAGTTAGCGGCAATTAGGGTGAGGATCTTCCATCCTTCGTCCCATCCAAAAGCCTGAAGGATTATCTGATAAATCCTTGTGTTTGAAGTGCTTCTCGTTGGATCAGCAATTCCCACTTGAGGTGGATCCATTGCGAAGGTCTCGCTAGCAAGCTCCTCCCATCTCTGAGGAACTGGGAGATTCCATCTTTTGAGAACGTCGTGATTTACAGTGAACCCAAAGGATGACAATGCAGCAGCTATCCAGTAAATCTTTCCATCGTCACCTTTCCTTATCATTGGCATTCCAGCAACTGTTTCTT
>QMUE01000273.1 GCA_003663535.1 Thermococci archaeon | reverse complement strand
GTTATGTAAGAGAAACCCTGCTTTCCTTTGTATCCAACTCTAAGCCCTATCCCAGAATGATATTTTCTTTGAGCCCTCTCAAGCTCGCACTTCTCAATTTTAAAGGAGCTCCCTCTCCCAATCTCCCAGTAAACTTCCCATTCAATATTCTTGCGGTTTAAGATTTTAATTAGTTCATCTATCATCTCCCAACCCTTCTTCGCTAATCTATGTGAAATTAAAGTTTTTGGTAAAATATATATCTCTTTTGCTAGAATTATTTTTAGGTGGGTGAAGTGAGATTAGCAACTGTGGTTTTAATTTTAATTATTCTCTCAAGTGGATGTTTGGGAGTGAACTCAACTCTGTCTCCTTCTCAAGAGGAAGAAGTCTCGTGCATCAGGCCCGGGTATGGAGAATTTAATGCAGGAAATATCTTGTTCAATTTAACTGATGAGCATGAGCGTTTAGAAGAGAACTTAGCATTCCTTATGCCACCCAACAGCACCATTGAAATCAAAGGCCTTCTCTTTGCCAAAAAATACAGCATAAATCAGAAGGAGTGCTATTATGAAGGAAAAGTAAAACTCAGTGCCTTTTTAGGAGATTCAAACACTTCAAACAGCTGGAGCTATCTTCAGAGCAGACTTAAAAGGGTCGAAAATATAAGCGTTGAAATAGTCCCAAAAGAGACTACCATATCTGAAAACAAAAACGCAACTTTTGAAATAATAATAAAGACAGAAAACGTAAGAGTCGGTGAGACTTACCACATTTATATTGTCGCATTTGGAGAAGATGGATGGAAGGCCTGGGCTAGAATAGAGGTGAAGATCTGGGCTGTTTCATAAATAGTTAAAAGCGTGAAGTTTGTTAGTGTGTGTTATCGCAAAGTTTAAATATCTCCATTTAGTATTTCTTAAGTGGTGGTTAGTATGACTAAAGCAACCTTCGTTATCAGTGATGAAACTCTTGAAGAATTCAAAAAACTTGCTAAAAAACGTTATGGGGAGAAAAGAGGGGTTCTAAGCGTTGCAATTGAAGAAGCAATAAAGGATTGGATTAAAAAAACGAAAAAGGAGTTGGAAAATGCTGATTGAAGCCATAAAGCTCACCGCAAAATTCAAACTCAAGGAAACTCCTAAAGGGTTAGGTGACCTCTTCCAGACTTACCGGGAGATAGTGAACTTTCTCATCACTTACGCTTTTGAGAACAACATAACCAGCTTTTACCGGCTGAAAAAGGAGACTTACAAGAGCCTTCGGAAGGAGTATCCAAAGCTACCGAGTCATTACCTCTACACGGCTTGCCAGATGGCCACGTCAATCTTCAAGAGTTTCAGAAAACGCAAAAAGAAGGGCAAAGCCAAGGGGGGGCCTGTTTTTAAGAAAGAAGCCATAATGCTCGACGACCATCTCTTCAAACTCGACTTAGAAAAAAGACTGGTGAAACTCTCCACTCCGAACGGGAGAATCCAATTAGAGTTTTATCCCGCAAAATACCACGAGAAGTTCAAGGACTGGAAGGTTGGACAGGCTTGGTTAGTTAGAACGCCGAAGGGAGTTTTCCTCAACGTTGTTTTTTCGAGGGAAGTTGAAGTTAGAGAGCTTAAAGCCTTTGTTGGCGTGGATTTGAATGAGAACAACGTTACGCTCAGTCTTCCGAATGGTGAATTCGTTCAAATCATCACTCACGAGCGAGAAATCAGGACTGGCTACTTCGTGAAGAGGAGAAGAATACAGCAGAAAATCAGAGCAGGAAGGAAGAGGAAGGAACTCCTTGAAAAATACGGGTGGAGAGAGAAGAACAGGCTGAACGACCTTTACCACAAGCTCGCCAACAAAATAGTGGAATTGGCGGAAAAATACGGTGGAATTGCCTTGGAGGATTTGACTGAAATCCGAGAGTCAATCAGGTATTCGGCTGAGATGAATGGCAGGCTTCACAGGTGGAGTTTTCACAAGCTTCAATCAATCATTGAGTATAAGGCTAAATTAAAGGGTGTCAAGGTTGTTTTCGTTAATCCTGCTTTTACTTCCTGCCTGTGCCCGGTATGTGGGGGTAAGTTAAGCCCGAATGGGGGCAGGGTTTTGAAGTGTTCGAAGTGTGGTTTTGAAGCCGACCGTGATGTGGTTGGGAGTTGGAATATTCGCTTGAGGGCCTTGAAGATGTGGGGAGTTTCCGTTCCCCCCGAAAGCCCTCCTATGAAGATGGGAGGAGGGAAGCCTACCCGATACGAAATTAACACTCTACACTCTCTTTACGGGTAGGCAGAACGGTTTAGAGAAGCCCGCCCACTAATGCCCGTGTTAAAATATGGGGGCCTCCATCATCGACCGAGACCCACTGTCCCTTTCCACAATAGCCGGGAAACTCGATTTTAAGGTCCCTTCCAATGGCCATTATGTTTCTGAGAACCTCCAGAATCTTGCCTGAAAGCGCAACATCCCTTATTGGCTTTGTAAGTTCTCCATTCTCAATTATGTATCCTTCTTTTGCTCCAAACATGAAAGTCCCGTTAGCTATGTCAACTTGACCACCTTTATCCCCTATCAGATACAGCCCATTTTTAACCTCTTCAAGCATCTCTTCGAATTTCCAGCCTCTTGGTTCTATATAGGTGTTGCTCATTCTAACTAGTGGTTGATAGTTATAATTTTGGGCTCTTCCATGGCCGTTTGGTTCTAAATTAAAGAAAGCAGCAGTCTCTCTGTCTAAGAGGTACTCATTTAAAACTCCGTTTTTTATAATTTCAACTCTTTTTG
>QMUE01000272.1 GCA_003663535.1 Thermococci archaeon | reverse complement strand
GGTTTAAATACTCTGAGGATGCAGAATATAATGACCTCATAACAGCCGAATGGCTGGACAACCCGTAAGGGGTGGTGTCCAAAGTAGCCCCCGATTCCGGGAGGATAGGGGGTAGTGGTCGTGTGAACCGGCCTGTGAGAGTGAGGTTACCGGCAACGGGATGCTGAATGAACTCTCACGAAGCCCCACTCGTTAGGGCGGGGTAGTTCACAAATGAACTGCTCCGCAGAGGATTTAAGTATAGAGATGCGGAGAAAACAGTTGAGAAGCTCATATTGGCAGGTTATATTTACGAACCTGTTTCAGGAAAGCTCAGGTCTATAGAATGGTAAGGTGGGAATATGTCAAAAAAGTTCTTTAGACGAAAAGAGCAACGTGAAAAGAAAAAAATTGCCTTGGAGCGAATAGATGTCCTTTTTAATTTAGCAGAGAGAGTTTTCGCTTATGATAAAGGGCTTGCCAATAGGTATGTTGAAATAGCACTAGCTGTGCAACAAAAGGCCAAGGTAAGAATGCCCAGAAAATGGAAGAGAAGATATTGTAAAAAGTGTCACTCTTTTCTTGTTCCTGGTGTTAATGCTCGAGTTAGACTAAGACAGAAAAGGATGCCCCATGTGGTTATAAAGTGCCTCGAATGTGGGTATATCATGCGGTATCCGTACCTAAGGGAGAAGAAAGAGAGGAGAAAGGCCAAAAAATAATAAGACTAGCTTTGGCAACACTTTTCTTTTTTGTCAACTGGTAAGATCTCCTTGAAGCCAGTGTATGGCCAAAGAGCCTTTGGTATTTTAACAGTCCCGTCCTCTTCTTGAAAGTTTTCTATTATTGCCACTATTGCCCTTGAAGTTGCTATCGCTGTTGAGTTGAGTGTGTGAACAAAGCGAGGTTTCTCATTCGGTTTGTCTCTAAACCTTATGTTCAATCTTCTAGCCTGCCATTCAGTGCAATTTGAGCAGCTTACCACTTCTCTAAATTTACCCTGTGCACTCATCCATGCTTCAATGTCATACTTTTTGGCCGCAACGTACCCCAAATCGCCAGTACATATATTTACAATCCTGTATGGGATTTCAAGGGCTTGGAATATCTCTTCCGCATTTTGGAGGAGTTTTTCATGCCATTTCCAGCTTTCTTCCGGCCTTGCATACACAAATTGTTCCACCTTATGGAATTGGTGCACTCTGAAGATTCCTTTAGTGTCTTTTCCTGCAGTCCCAGCTTCTTTTCTAAAGCAGGGGCTTACGCCAGCATAAAGGATAGGCAAGTTGTTTCCATCAAGAATCTCGTTTGAATGCATTCCTGCAAGGGGATGTTCTGAAGTGGGAATTAAGTATAAATCCTCCCCTTCGATTTTGTATATGACATCTTCAAAGTCCCCAAAACTGGTGACTCCCTCTTCCACATACTTTCTCACCATATATGGGGGGGTCACCGGGATAAAACCTTTTTCTATGAGTTTATCCAATGCAAATCTTATTAGTGCAAGGTCTAAAATAACCAGCTCGTTTAATAGATAGAAGAATCTTGCACCACTAACTTTTGCAGCTCTTTCTAGATCGGCGCCACCGATTTTAGGCAATAAATCTGCATGGAGTTCAGGTTTCCAGGTGATAATTTCATATTCCATTTTCCCCTGGCTTTGCTCTAGAAAAGTTTCTAAATGCCCTTCCCAAACTCTTGCTCTACCCCAGAAGCGAATTGGGACATTCTCGGTGTCGTCTTTTCCAATTGGAACACTTTCATGGGTTATATTTGGAAGGCGCCATAGGTAATAATCAATCTTTCCCCTAATAATATTGTTCTCTTTTTCAATCTCTTCGATGCGCTTTACAATATTATCACTCTTTTTTATAAGCTCATCTATCGCTTCTCCGCTTTTCTTTCTCTTGCCTATTTCAATAGCTAGTTTATTACGTTCTCTTCGGAGATTATTGATCTCTCTTAGGTTTTCTCTCCATTTTTTATCTAGCTCAAGGATTTCATCAATCCATCGGAGTTTCTTAAGCTCTCCACGCTTTATAAGATCCCCTTTTATGAGATCGGGATTTTCACGAATGAGCTTTATGTCAATCATTTCTTTTCACCTACCCTAATAACGAGAGAGTTATTTAAAAGTTTATCCGGGAAAAGGGAGATACCAAAGAATCAAGTTAGAACTTGAAGAGAATTACGTTGACTTCTTCTCCTTCTTCTAAAATTTCAACATTTTCAGGAACTTCCACAAAACCATCTGCGTTTATGAAACTTGTAATAGCACCGCTGCCTTTCATTATTGGTATTGCAGTTTCTTCGTTGATTTTAACTGGTAAAAACTGCCTTCTACCCTTGACAGAAAACACTTTGTGGGCAAGCCTTTTCTTTGTGTATCCTATTTTAAACTCACCACCGAGGAGTTTTCTTATTAAAGGAGCTATTAAAAGCGTAAAATTCGTTAAACAACTTGTTGGATACCCTGGTAGTCCAAAAATAGCCTTTTCATTTATCAAACCTATTATTGTAGGTTTTCCGGGCTGAATTGCAATCCCATGTATTTTTACTTCTCCCAATTCATCTATTATTGAAGCTGTGAGGTCTCTAGTCCCGCCACTGGCTCCTCCACTTAGCAGGACTATATCATATTTCAGGCCTTCTAGGATCTTGGTTCTTAGACTCTCTTCATTATCTCTTGCTATTCCGAGAAAATATGGGTCGCCTCCAAGTTCTTTAATTGCATCATTGAGGGCTCTTCCGTTTATATCATATATCTT
>QMUE01000271.1 GCA_003663535.1 Thermococci archaeon | reverse complement strand
CTTGACAATTATTAAAGCAGAGTCTCCACTTTGAAATTCATTTTGAAGTGTCAAATAGTCCTTAACAGCGGGTAAATCTTGAGGAAGCTGTTTGGTCAAATCGCTTTCAAACTTCAGCTGCTGGATACCATAAATCGATACAATAAGTAAGAACATTGCCACTAATGAAAATGCTATCCGATATTCTACTATTATCCTCGCGAGCCTTTTGAGCATTCTCTCACCTCTGAACTTTTGGAATTTTCCGAAAGATTTAGATGATTGGCATTTAAAAACTTTGCTGGGTGTGGAGGCCCTCTTCAAAATCAGCAAACCAATAAACTTAAATATGCAGATTTTTTTACATAGGTATGAAGGTGAGAACCATGGTGAGAATAGTGCTAAGCACTGATGAGACGTTGACAAACACTTACCATGACGTTCCTTTATTGGATTTTCTCGGCTGTGCTCCCGTCGATAAGTTGCCAGGCTGGGTTTTTAGAATTCTTGATTCTCAAATTCCAGACAACAACGGGATCTTAACTATGGCGCCCTATGGACTGAGGAAAATTGAGGCTGCACTGCTTGCTCAGGGATTCAAGAGAGAGGAAGTTGTAGTTGCTCACCCAAGGAAGATAGACCAGTTCATAGACGAGAAGACAACAATCGTAGCACTTTACGAGATGGACCCTATAGGTCTGGGCCCGGTGAGCATGATGTTCACAAACGGTGGAAAATGGACGAACTACACGAGGTTTAAATTCTTCCAGCTCGTTGAGAAGATAAATGCCCTTAGAGAGAGAAAAGGCTACAAGTTTAAGCTCATCATTGGAGGTCCGGGGGCGTGGCAGGTTGATTTTAGAAAGGAAGAAAGAGAAAAGCTCAAAATTGACCATGTAATTATTGGGGAAGCAGATCACGTTGCCGGAGACATTTTCAGAGACATAGAGAGTGGCAATGCTGATGAAACGGTGCACATTAAAAGCTGGCCAAGAGTCGATGAAATTCCAACCATAGTAGCCCCTTCATATAAAGGCCTCATTGAAGTAATGCGTGGCTGTGGGAGAGGATGCCGCTTCTGCGAGCCCAACTTAAGAGTGGCCCGCTACATTCCCCTCGAAAAAATTGAAGAGGAGATAAAGCTGAACATCACGGCGGGCATAGACCACGCATGGCTCCACAGTGAGGACATCTTCCTGTACAGGGTCGAGGACAAGAAGAAATTTTACCCAAATGCTGAAGCCGTGATAGAGCTTTTTGAGACGGCCACCAAGTATACGAAAAACGTTAATCCAACCCATGGAGCCATTGCCGGGGCTTTGGCAAACCCAAGAATGATTGAGGAGATATCAAGAATTGTAGGAGCAAACGGGAGGCATTGGATTGGAATCCAAGTGGGCCTTGAGACTGCCTCGCCAGGGCTAATCGGAATGTATATGGCCAACAAAATGAAGCCCTTCTCGCCAGAGGAGTGGCCGTGGGTTGTGTTGAACGGCACTTACGTCCTCAACAAGAACTACTGGTTCCCAGCTTACACAACTATCTTGGGTCTCCCCGGGGAGACTGAGGAAGATGAGATAATGATCACCCAGCTAATCCTCACAATGGAGAGGGAGCTTGAAGAGAAGCTCGGCAATAGGGCACACTTCACAGTAACTCCATTAGCTTTTATCCCCATGGGCCTGCTTAAAGATAAAGAGTTCTTCAACGTTGAGGAGATGATAACTGAAGGCAGGTTCCTGCACCTCTATCATGCTTGGAGGCATCTCTATAAGGAAGTAGTTAAGGGATTGCCAATGGTTATGAGGGGAAATCCATTCCTGCTTCCCTTCTACCCGCTGGCAAGACTCGGAGCACGCTTAGTTGTTGAGCACATAAGAAAGTGGGGAATCAAGCGTGGATTTAATCCAAATAAAAGGCTTGAACCTTTGGATGTTAAAATCGATGTGGATGAGCATAAATGGTACCCAGCTCCATCGCTAATTGAAGCGTATTAGAAAAGAGGAGGTGTTGGCTATGCCGAAGATGGAGATTGAGAAGGAAGAAGGAGAAGTAAGAATTGCTGTGGATAAAGCAACCCTCGAGAAGCTGGAGAAGGCCGTGGAGACACTTGAGGAATTAAAGAAGCATGTGCCAGAAATTCCAAAACCCAAAATAGAGGAGGTTATAACCTCCATTGTAGAGGCAAAAGAAAAGTTGCTTCCAAAAGTGGACGTGGAGAAAATTATTGAAACAGTCAAAGGCAGTGAAACAGAGCTTCACATCAAGTTTGACAAGCTGACCTTGGATGGGGAAGTTACAATAAAATTTGCTCCGCTGAAGAAGGAGTGATTTCTCCTTTATTTTATTTTTTATGGTGATAATGGTGGAGGCAAAAAACCTTGTAGAAATGCTTTCCAGGCTTCAGAGCTTAATAGCAGAGGGCTCACTTGAGATAAAGGTTGGAGACAATTTTATTACAATAAGCAGAGATGAGGTAATTGCGGATATATCAAGCCCGGAGGAGATAACCAAGCTTGCAAAGGCACTACGGAAGGGTATGGAAAGTGGCATCACAAAGACTATAAAAAGCATCCCGGACGTCATGAGACTCATAGCAGAGGTTGGAGAAGAGCTAAGCGAAGAGAGAAAAACACTCATCATCAAATATCGGGGTAGAGATGTTGTGATAATGGGCTTTAAAGCAAATCCTGGCATTCTTGGAATGAATAACGTCGAAATTAAAGATAAGCTGGAGCTAATGAAACTCCTCTCTGCTCTCCTGTGATACCATTCCTCCTTTAACTCATCGGGCGAGAAGTCCCCTTCCGAAAGG
>QMUE01000270.1 GCA_003663535.1 Thermococci archaeon | reverse complement strand
TCGTAAAAGGGAGCGTCCAAAGGAGTTAGGAGTATCAGCTTTATGGGCTTGCTCCAGTGCTTGGCAAACTCCGGAGTCTCCTTAAATAGCTTTTTGTACTTAACGAGATCCTCGAGGGCTCCGGGCTCGTGCCTCACCATGCACTCGACAATGTGGACCTCTTCAGGGAGAATAACTACGGCATCGGCCGAGGCGAGAAATGGCCTGAGCAGTTTTAATTCCTCAGCTGTTTTTGCCTTCTCCGCTAGTTCGGGCCTTAGCTGCCCCAAAGCGACGTTTGTCCTCCACGTTCCAGGGGGATATGTGATCCCAAGCCACTCAATCAGATAGCTGTCGTGCACTTGTCGATACGTCCTTTTCTTCCTTTGCATCGAAATACACCTCCAGAATTTTGTTTATTAACTCACTTTCACCGGTTTGGAGTTTTTCACATTCGAGAAGCAGTTTTTTATAGACGTTTTTTCTAATATATATGGTCACGGACGGCATTTAACAAACCTCCTATATGTAGTTATCAAACCCATCTACAGAGATTATTTCTATTCTATATAGACAATACGACTTTATATATCTTGCTCTCGTCAATATATATGAAAAAACCTTTTTGGAGGTGTTGTGGAAATGGCTGAAGTTAGGACTGTAAGGGTGTTACCACCTGATGAGTGGAGAAAGAGACAAATAGGGAACCTGAAGGCCGTGGGACAAAAGAACTACTCCCAAGGTATCGCTATGCCAAAGAAAGATCCAATTGCTGCCGCTATTGCGGCCGAGGATAAGTGGGCCGCTCGTATCAGGGCAGCTATTGAGGAAAAGAGAAGGGCTAAGGCCTTGCAGTCTGTTTCAATGCAAGACTGGTATAAGTACGCGAGTGAGATCGGTGCTAATAGGCTTGTTGAAGGTGTAACTAAGAGGGAGGCCAAGGTCCAAAAATTCGTTTCCGCGTGGACTCCAATCCTACAGGACCACCTCAGCAAGGTTGACGCGCTTCCAGCCGTCACTGACGCCGACATGGAGACCAGAGTTCTTGAGAACCTCAGAGGCCTTAAAGCGCTCAAAGGAAAGTGGAGAGGCTGATTTTTTACTTTTTAATTAATTTTCGAGAGGTGAAAAGAGATGGTGAAATACTACAAGTTGGATAAGATATTTGTGGAAGGGACAGTCTACCAGACCCCGCCAGATAGATTCTACATAGTCAAGAAGATCGGAACTGACTCCGCGACCGGAGCTAAGCTAGTCGTTGGAGGCGTTGACACCGGAGAGGTCATAAGCACAGTTGCACCACTTCACAAGACAAGCGCGAACCTCCTAGGTCCCCTGGACCTCGGGGATCTGTATTACATCATACCTCCGAACAAGGAGTTTTGGATCGAGGGCTCCGGCAGTGACAAGATGCGCTTGATTGGTAATATTGGCGTCCTTGCTCCAGGAGAGGCCGTTCCAGGCCAGTTCATGGGGAGATACGACGCACAAGGGAAGCACTACATCACATACGCCCAAGACAGCGTTTCGCTGGGAACAGACGTTGCATGGGGTGCAGGAGTCGAGCATGAGGTTTACAGCTTGACTCCAAAGACAATTGAAGTCTATAGATTTAACAGCGTCATGATGGCCTCTCTAAGCGGAGCAACCTTCGCGGAAGGAGATTTCGCTGTGAGGCTCTTCATGGACGGTACACCGCTCGACATCCTTACGACCGAGCCAGGAAAGAAGGGTATTGATGTTTTGAGCATGCCACATCCACCCGCGGCAACAACCGAGGAGATCCCATTCACCTTAGCAGATCTCCCAATTGAAGTTTTAGGAGATCACACGTTTACGATTAAAGGGATTAACGTTAGCGGAGCTTCAAAGAGCCCAGATTCTGGCGCTTCATGGACCTTGAAGGTGACAGCGATCGTGGAGTACTTGCAGAAGTGAGGTGATCGAAGATGGTCAGCACATTCAAGACCATTGAACTTGGCGCAATTGCAGCGGGAGCAGATAATGAGGACACCTGGACCCCAGAAAGGGACATAACGATCAAGAAGATCATGATCAACGAGAGATCGGGAGCTGCGGTTAACGCTGTGAAAATCTACCTGTCACTCGCTGGACAGACTTACACAAAGCCTTTCGTGCCCGCTTCGGCTATAGGGAGCAATTTGGAGTACTGCTGGAAGCCAAACCAGCCAGTGGCGAAAGGTACCGAGATTTATGTCAAAGCTGAGAATGCAGGGGCCTCAGAAGTCAACATCGACATAGTATTTGAGTACGAGTGATTTTCTCAAGCTCTCTTTTTTTAGATCTTAAAGGGAAAAGGAGGGAATGAGTATGAGAGTGATAAACATAGCTGAGAAGTTAAAAATTCTCGCAGGTGCGGAGAAGACGGAGGATCTCTACAAGGTGCCTTCTGCGCAGGTTTTCACCTTGAAGCGTGTTATCTTTGACTTTCCCGTGGGAGCGGAGTTCAACGTTGGCTTGGCAATAAGAAAGGGCATTAAAAACGTTTGCCCTGACAAGGGGCTTGTGTACGGCGATGCTGAGGTGATTGAACTCGAGGACAATACAAAATTTGTGAGCGGGGAACCGGTTTCACTGTACTACATTAACGAGGACCCGGCAAATGATTATACTGTTGTGGTGATAGTTGAGGGTGAGTTAGAATGAGCGAGCACGTGAGAAAGGTCCACATAGCGTCGAGTGATGCAACAGTTAATGTCGATACGCTGGCTACAGAACAGACAAAAACTGACGAGATCGACACTTCTACAGCCACTTCCCCAGTTACAGTTTTAACCCCCTCAGCTGGAAAGAAGAT
>QMUE01000269.1 GCA_003663535.1 Thermococci archaeon | reverse complement strand
ATGAATGGTATCTCATCTTCAGGGAGTGTGGAGAGCTCAAAAGTTCCAATGCTCTTTGCAATTGCCACTATCTCTTCCTTATCCATCCCCACCAAAGGCCTGTAAATTGGCAGGTCGCTTGCCTGACTTACCATATACATATTTTCGAGTGTTTGAGATGCTACTTGACCCAAAGAATCACCCATGACGATCCCTTTTGCTCCAAATTCCTTTGCAATCTCATCCGCTTTTTTAACCATCATATACTTGCAGAAAACGCATGTGTAGTTCTCCTTTCTAAGCCCCTTTAGCGTTTTAATGACTTTCTCTCTTTCTTGTGGCTTAATTACTATCAGGTCACTTTTGCCTCCATAATGGTATTTCTTGAGCTGATTCCAAATTTTTCTAACTTTCTCAAGGGTATTTTCCCCACTGTAAATATGAACCGGGATTACCTCACATCCTCGCTTCATCATCAAAAAAGCGGCAACTGGGGAATCTATACCACCGCTTAAAAGGATCACAACTTTCCCCTGTGTCCCTATCGGAAGACCTCCAAATCCAAGCAATTTATCCATATAAATGTATGCCTTTCCTTCCATCAGCTCAATACCCACTTCAATGTCATAGTTCTTCAAATCCACCTTACATTTTTCGTTGCTGAGTATATAATCGCCAACTCTGGCGGCTAACTCCTGACTTGTAAGGGGAAATTCCTTAGTTATTCTCCTTGCACTTACTCTAAACTTGGGTTCTTCCAATCCAAGGAGTCTTATTTTTCTCCTAAACAGCTTTAGAGAAGTCTTGTATATTTTCTCTAGTTCTGCATCTACCTCGGCCGCCGGGGAAAGCGAAACTATGCCAAAAACCCTCTTGAGGTTTTCTATGCCTTCTTTAACTTTGTTCGTTTTTACGATAATTCTCCCATACCTTGCAAAGACCTTCTTGTACTCTATGCCTTCACTTAAGAGTGCCTCTTTTATGTTGTTGGTTAGAACACTCTCAAACCATCTTCTAGTTTTTGGGGATTTTGTGCCTATCTCACCGTATCTGACTATTACTGCATTTAACATTCCTTTTCACCGAGTTTAAATTACTTTAAGAACTTCCTCAAGGGGTTTTCTCCTTGGTCTGGGAGCTATCTTCTCAGCTGGATATCCTATAGGGATCAATCCAACAAGGTACCAGTTTTTATCAAGTCCACCAATTTCCCTAAGCTCTTTTTGATATTTCTCCAAACTGGTAACCCCTATGTAACATGTTCCCAACCCAAATTCCACAGCCTTCAACATGAGGTTTTCTATTGCCATTGCGGCACTTTCAGCACTCCACAGGAATTCAATTTCCTCATATTCCTTTCCTTTTAAAAAGCGTGTGTCTTTATCGATAAAGACTCCAATATAAACCGGGGCTTTATACATTCCCTTTTCAAATATCCTTGTTTTTAGTTTTTCTATTTTCTCCTCTGGTAAGCCATGTGCACGGTAATATTCTGCATGGGCCTCAAACATGATCTCGTGAATTCGTTTTCTGATGTTTTTATCTTTGTAAACAACAAACAACCAGTTTTCAAGACCACTCGCAGTAGGGGCCTTTATGCCGACTTTAACTAAATCCCTAATCTTATCTTCCTCCACTTCTCGATCCTCGTAATATCTTACTGATACTCGTCTATTTATTACATCCCTTAACTCCATACACACCACCAAAAGAATAACACTTCAAGAATTAATACATTTTTCGATAGAGAATAAGGGAAGGAAAACCAAAGAGTGGAAAGAAGTCAACCACCACCTATTCTCATCTCGAATTCTTCTATTGGAACTTTAAAATCTTCTCTGCTTGTTATATCGCCTCTGTTAAAGAGAACCTCCCTAGTCAAAATCCAGTAAATAAGAGCCAAGGCTTTTCTCCCTTTATTGTTTGTAGGTATAGCTAAGTCCACATAACTCAAAAGATTTTCAGTATCAACAAGGGCCACTATCGGAATACCAACATCAATCGCTTCTTTCATGGCTTGGTGATCTGCCCTTGGGTCTGTTACTACTAGCACATCAGGCTCAAAGAAATTCCTAACCAATGGATTTGTCATACTACCTGGTAAAAATCTTCCAGGTATCGACCTTGCTCCTGTAATTTCTCCAAATTTTTTGACCGGTTTCTGACCATAAAGCCTAACACTCACTGCCAATATTCTATCCAGATCAAACTTTGCAAGGAACTTTCCTGCAGCCCTTAGTCTTTCATCGGTTTTTCTAACATCCAGAACGTAAAGACCATCTTGTCTAACCCTATATATAAAGCGCTTCATATCCTTTGTTTTCTGCTGCGTTCCAATGTGAACACCTGCAGCAAGGTATTGATCGAGTGGAACCAAATATTCTTCCATTTTTCCTCACCCCTCAAATGTTATTATTCTTCCTCTTTCACCCAAATCTTCTGCTATCCTAATAAGCTCATTTATTTTAACGAGGGATCCCTCGTGAAGCATTATGGCGGGACATTTAAATCCCACTGCCAAATGAGGCAATGCTTCATCAGCAGATTCATATTTTGCTTCAGCTATTATTGGAGCTATCCTCTCAGATTTAACATCGTTAATCAAGTTGTAAAGATCTGTAAGTGTGCCCAAATTAATTGGCTTGATTGACAGAGCATTGTAATATCTTCTATCTAGTATGTCCTTTGTCTTAAAGAGATACTCCCCATCCACAAATATACCATGAGTCCCAGCTATGAGCTCAAGAAATAACTCTTCTTCGCCCAATGGCTTAATATAGGCAATATTATAATCCTCAACTGCTCGGAGTACCTCTTCAAGCTTCATT
>QMUE01000268.1 GCA_003663535.1 Thermococci archaeon | reverse complement strand
GAAGTGGTCTCTAAAAAGACAGTGGAGGTTTCTTTAGCGTACTGATAGAACATCATAGCAGTTTGGATGTTATCTAGGCCTCCTTGATTTTCGTAACTCTGAGCGAATTCATAATATGAGAAACTTAGGATTGGGTAAATGCCTTCTTTTTGGGCCTGGACGATTGCTGCCTTTGCATCTTCTTTCATTCTCTGTAGCTTGTCCATTAGGATTGTCTCATTATCAATTCCAAGTGTGTCTAGGATTATCTCTGCTTGTATTCTTGCCTCCATGGCCGAAAATATGGCTGCTGAATATTTTCCATCTTGATAATATCCTTCCCCCTCGTTCATTAGATTGATCAATTCTTGAAGGTTTATCTCACCAAACATGGAAGTTATGTAGGTTATTATTAATCTTGAGTTGTCCAAGTAATCTCTTGCAGTTTCCTTCAGGGATTCCCTTTCAATAACGTCTCCTTTTGCATATCTCTCTCCTAAAGAAGCCCAGAATTTCGCTGTTTGGATCCGTTCATAGGCAAATGCAGCGTTACTCACAGCATCCCAGTAGTTTCCATCATAGTAGGCCGACCATGCGTCTTTCAAGAGTGATTTGGCTTGTTCTATTCTCTCTTCACTCGCTGCAACTGCTTGCAACATACTTATGCCTCTGATTGTGAGGTTTGAAATGGTATTTTCGGTGCTTTTTATTTCATCATCTACGTTTTTTAATAGGTTTTCTAGATCAGCATCAGTTTCTACGTCGAGATACCAGTCTACATGACGTATTGTGATTCTAGCCTGGAAGTCGAGACTTAGGGTTGTGTAGTATCTGCCATCTTCGAGGGTTTTCTTGGCTTCGTCCAATCTGCTCTTTGCTTCATTCAAAGCTTCTTTAAGGTAAGAATATGTGGTATAACCCATGTTGCTGGTCTTAAGTTTGTTCTCAACTTGCTCATAGTAACTTAAAGTTTTATCATAGTCATTGAGAGCGTCTGTTTTTAAGAAAGAGGTATCTACATTTAAATTCGTTGGTACAGAGGGTTTTTCTATTTTCTTTCCAGTGAAATAATAAACAGCATCGTATATATCCTTAATTTCTTTCACCTCTAATCCCCATCTCTCCCGGGCATATTCTACAACATCTACTCGTTCAGCTTTGCTTGTTATTTGGGTTATGGGGCCGATTTGCTTTTGTTCTGTTGTTTGGATTATTTGAATTCTTTGTCCCTCGGGAATTAGAAAGAGTTTGCTCCCGACACTGTATGCTGCAGAAGCTTTTTCTAGGATTCCGCCAACTGGTCCAATGCTTCCATCTGGGTTTATCATACCTGTCATCATCACGTCTTTTCTTACTTCCCATCCCTCTAAAGCGGCTATTATACCAACAGTCATTGTTCCTCCAGCAGAAGGGCCTCCAATAATTGGAGCATCTGATTTCACTTGAATAAAAACGTCATACTTGTTCATGTCCACATCAAGAACTTTTCCAGCTATTTGAGCGGCTAATCTTGCAGATGCCTGCATGTCCACTTCAGCTAATGGCCAAGTCTCAACATAAACGTGTCCATTTCCGGGAGCAACTGTTATTACAAAATCTGTTGCCACGCCTATTAACTCGCCGCTCGATGTCCTCGAGACTGCTGGAGCTTTTAAGATAACAGTGTTTCCATTTTCTGGACATTGAGCACTTGCAAAAGGCAAGAGCAAAATGATCAACGCTAATATCGATAGTATTTTCTTCATATTCTCACCTCTAGTGATTGAATTTTTCTTGTTCTTTAATATCTTTTATGGTTCACACGTCCAAAAATTGGGGATTGAACCAAAGTCTTTTTAAACCTCCCGTCAAAACGGTTATGGGGAGTGGTATGGGCCTTTATTCCTCTTTCATAGGTCGGAAGTTCAAGCACATAGCTGAAAAAAAGTATGAAGATATAATCAAGCACTATAAGGAGTTTCTCTTAACTGAAGAGGAGAGAAAAGCCCCCGAAATCCGGTCTATTTTAATGCCACTTGACAGATATGTTAAAGATGTCCCGATGGAATTGTATGAGACAATAAGTGCCTATGAAGCAGGAGTCTTACTTGTTTATATCTTGGATTCTCAGGTATTTGAGCTTGTAAGACAAACACTAAGTTTGGAGGCAAGCGAAGAATTTAGGCGAAGAGAAGAAGTGATGGGAGAAGAGTTGCTTAATAATCTGGCAAAGAAGCTTGAGAGCTGCGGTCTTAGAGTCCAAAGACGCATTTTCTTTGGTAATAAGAGTGATGACGTAATAAAACTGGCTGAAAATTACAACATGCTTGCAATTTCAAAGAACTATGGCGCGGAAATTACAAAAACTTCTCCCCTAAGTCCTTTGGTTCTTAAGATACTCCAGCATTTGGAAATTCCAGTAATAATATATTAGGAGGTGCTCAAATGAGTCCAGTAGAGATATTCGCTCTTGCAGTGTTCATCTTTACCTATACCCTTATAATAAGCGAGCGAATACACAGGACTGTTGCCGCGATGGTGGGAGCATCTTTAGTACTTCTCACTAATGTGGTTCCTTGGGAAAAAGTTCCCATCTATCTTGACCTTGATACAATTTTACTCCTTGCTGGAATGATGATAATTGTTAATACAACAAGATTAAGTGGTCTGTTTGAGTATATTGCAATAAAAACTGCCAAGCTTGCAAAGGGAGAGCCTATAAGGGTTTTGATTCTTTTTTCTGTCGTAACAGGCCTTGTAAGTGCTTTTCTTGATAACGTAACTACAGTCCTCTTGCTCACTCCAATGCTTATTTATCTCCCTGTTGCTTGCAAGACTCCTTCCGAAAGGG
>QMUE01000267.1 GCA_003663535.1 Thermococci archaeon | reverse complement strand
GTACAAACTTGGGACTGGATTATTGGAAATGCCCTTGATGATTGGAACCAAAAAATATTGCTGTATGACTTCATAATTGGTGCAGCGTTCGGATTGGTTTACAAGTCAGGAGCAGCTTCAGCGTTTGCCCGAGCAATAACACGAAGAGTCAAAAGCAGTAGAGCAGCTTCTGTCCTTGGATGGGTATTAGGTGTTGCAATATTCTTTGATGACTATGGAAACACAGTCATAGTTGGAAACTCCATGAGGCCTATTACTGACAAAACAAGAGTCTCAAGAGAAATGCTTGCTTATATTGACGATTCAACTGCTGCTCCGGTAGCAACAATAGCTTTAGTCTCATCTTGGATAGGTTACGAAGTGGGGCTTATCCAGGATAGCTTCGACAGCTTAGGTATTGAAGTGGGTTCTTATGCCGCTTGGCTCTCAGCATGGCCTTACAAGCTTTATTCAATATTGGCGATTGTAATGGTTCTATTGATAGCTTATACACATAGACACTATGGAGCTATGTTAAAAGCTGAATACAGAGCAAGAACAACAGGGAAGGTACTTAGGGATGGCGCACAGCCTATGATGGCAACTGAGAGCGACTTAGGACTCCCCATGGAAGGAGGCACTATACATGCATTCATATGGCCAATTTTAGCTCTCATCGGAGTTTTCTTATATGGCATGTGGTACACAGGAGGAGGAAGCGAAGTATATGCTGCTGAAGGCCTAAAGGGTGTCATGTCCAACGCCGATACAGCTTTAGCCCTTCTTTGGGCCGGTTTTGCAATGTTGGTCTTGGTAATGCTTATAATTCTAGTTAAAAAACAAATGAGTCTTGAGGGTGTGGAAAAAGGTATAGTGCAAGGTATGAAACAAATGGTAATGGCCAATGCAATTTTATTGCTTGCTTGGAGCATTAAGAGTGCCTGTGATGCTGTTGGTACAGCAGATTTTGTTGTAAACGCTGCAGTGGGTGGTGGAGTTCCTAGTGCAATAGTTCCTCTTATTATCTTCCTATCAGCAGCATTTGTGTCATTCACCACTGGAACATCTTGGGGAACTTTTGGTGTTATAATGCCAATGGCGATTCCTCTAGGCTATACCCTTGGTGGAGGAGTGGGCCCAATCCTTTATGCCAGCATGGGAGCAGTACTTGCAGGAGGTATTTTCGGAGATCACTGCTCACCTATTAGTGATACAACAATTATGAGTTCAATGTTCTCAGGAAGCGATCACATAGACCACGTGAGCACACAGTTACCCTATGCCGTGACCGTGGCTGGAGTTTCCGCATTTTTATACCTCTTGTTTGCTCTAGGACTAAGGAACGGCTTTGTATTGCTTGGCCTAGGAATTATCTTGTTAATAGTAATTCACCGTGTGCTTAGTGCATGGTACGGAAAGAAACTGGGAATACCTGGCGGAGAAGTACCAGTATATGTTTCTGAAGAAGCTTGATTTCATACTCTTCTTTTATTTTTACAAAGAGTACATTGATATTAAAATTTAGTTTGGAGGGAGGATCATGAAAATTTGTGTTTTAGGTGCTGGGGATGTTGGTAGATTAATAGCATGGGATTTGAGTAAGGATTACGAAGTCTCTATCGCTGACAAAAGCAAAGAGCGCCTAAAATTGGCCGAGAATTTTGCAGCAACATTTGAACTCGATGCATCAAGATTTGAAGATCTAGTTGAATTCATGAAGAAATTTGACCTCATTGTTGGGGCTCTGCCCGGAAGATTCGGATTTTCTACACTAA
The DNA here is from genome assembly GCA_003663535.1 of Thermococci archaeon. Classification (GTDB taxonomy): domain Archaea; phylum Methanobacteriota_B; class Thermococci; order Thermococcales; family Thermococcaceae; genus Thermococcus_A. Next base: position 1,067 of record QMUE01000267.1, on the reverse strand, counting down.
AAGCTGCAATAAAAGCAAGGAAAGACATTGTAGATGTCTCTTTCATGCCGGAAAATCCATTAGAGTTGGATGACCAAGCCAAAGAAGCTGGAATTAGAATGGTTGTGGATGCGGGGTTTGCTCCTGGCCTTAGCAACATTTTAATGGGCCACATACAAGCGATCCTTGGAAAGCTTGATGAAGGAATTATAAACGTTGGAGGACTCCCAAAAAATCCCCAACCGCCACTTTATTACAAAGTTGTGTTTTCTCCATACGATTTAATAGAAGAATATACGCGTCCTGCTAGGATTATAAGAAATGGTCATCTTATAAGGGTGGATCCCTTGGAAGATATTAAACAATTGAAGATCAGAGATTTTGAGTTTGAAAGCTTTGTTAGTGATGGGCTGCGAACCCTTTTAACCACAATTGAAGCAGAGAATTTATATGAGAACACACTTCGATGGAAAGGTCACTTAAAAAAGATGAAAGTGTTAAAAGAGCTTGGCTTTTTCAAGCCTGAAAATTTGGACTTCACAATGAGAGTCATCCTCCCGCTAATGCAGTTTGAAAGCGATGACTTTTCAATAATGGGGGTTTATGGAAAGGCTGGAGAACAAGAGATAGGCTACTTCATGTACGATGAGGCACAAGAAGGTTTTACCTCAATGGCGAGAAGCACAGGATATATAACAGCAATAGCAGCACGTCTAATGTTAAAGTATGAATTCGAACCAGGGGTAATTCCACCAGAACTCTTTGGGATGGAAGACGACCTTTTTAACAAAATAATAAAAGAGGTCAAAAAGAGAAATATAGTCTTGGAAGAGTATCACAAGGGCTTATAGAACGGCAGATTTAGGCAAGTTACGCCACCATCTCCCTTCCAAAACTCTGAAACGTTAACTAACACTGGTTTGAAGCCTTCTCTTCTCAATTTTTCTTCAGTTTTTGGATACCCTGCAGGAAGCAATACCTTCCTCTCCCCTAAGTATAACATGTTGTTTGCATAAAGTTCATCCTCGGGGATTGTTATGAACTTGAATCCCTTGAAATACTCAATGTCAACTACATGCGGGGAGATG
>QMUE01000266.1 GCA_003663535.1 Thermococci archaeon | reverse complement strand
TAAGAGGAAGAACCCTATGAGGTTAGCCCTCACTATGAGCTGCTTTATATCTTCTATGTGAAAATCTTCCCTAAGTAGGCTAACCAAGAGTATTTTATCGCTTGGATCAATCATGATTATCATGAGCAGTGCAGAGCTCAGGATTTCGGTTATCATAGGCCTCAGAAGGTTTTCAAAAGGAATTGTTTATAAATTTATCCTCCTGGAAGACCCCTTCGTAAGGAAGGGGATATGCGAGGGGAGGTGAGTGGGGAAGGTTTAAATACTCTGAGGATGCAGAATATAATGACCTCGTAACAGCCGTAAGGCTGGACAACTTGCTAGGGCTGGCAAAGTAGCCCCCGATTCCGGGAGGATAGGGGGTAGTGGTCGTGTGAACCGGCCTGTGAGAGTGAGGCTACCGGTAACGGGATGCTGAATGAACTCTCACGAAGCCCCATCCGTTAGGGTGGGGTAGTTCACCCTCTCTCTTGTTCCAAGGGCTATTCCGGTAGTGTCAAAGCCAGTGAAAGTGTAATCTCCTTTTAAGAAATCCGATGGGTAAAGAGTCCCAATTTTTTCAACGTTTGTTTTTCCATTCCACCGGATACTATAAATGGTAGCATTTGAAATTGTCATTTTCTTTTGAAAGCCTCGCCCTTCAGGGTGGGAAAGGGAGCTCTTACATCTTGAGTGATGAGTTCACTCACAAGCTTGGAGCTATGATTGAGAAATGGAGAGCAGTTCTGAGGTGAGCCACATGCATAATATTGTATATGGTTTGGGTGAAAATGAATGGCCAAAATGGGCAAAGTGGCCACTAAAAATAGCGGCTCTCATTCAGGAGTTTCGGGCAAAAAAGGTGAAAGACACGCATCCACATCACGCTTGATGAAGAAGTGTCCGCAGTTATGGATGAGCTTGCGCTTAATAAGTCAGAATTCATTAATAGAGTTCTTAGAACACTTCTTTTTGGAGAAGAGGTGGGTAAAGTGCTCATAGAATTTTGGTGGTCCCGCGGCCCGGATTTGAACCGGGGACCTGCGGATCTACAGTCCGCCGCCACTCCCAGGCTAGGCTACCGCGGGACCCTACGGCCCAGCCCTCAATCACTACTCATCTTTATGTAGTTTATAAATCTTTCTGTGATGTTCATATACCCGAGTATGAACTATCCAGTCCTTAAGGATGGGGGCTCAAGAGGATAATCAAAAATCTTTTAACCTTTGAGAATATGTTAAACTATGGTGTTTAAGATGAAGACCTTTCTTACTGAACAGCAGCTCAGGATACTGCAGTTGAGAGCTAAAGGATTAAAGCAGAGTGAAATCGCTGAGATTTTAGGTACAAGTAGAGCAAATGTTAGCATTCTAGAAAAGCGTGCGATGGAAAAAATCGAAAAGGCCAAGAATACCTTGCTTCTTTGGGAGCAATTAAACTCAAAAGTTGCTGTAGAGGTTAAAAAAGGTGAAGATATTTTTAAAGTCCCTGAAGAGATTTTTAAGCAGGCAGATAAAGTTGGGATAAAAGTTCCATACACTACAGCTGAAATTATTGCATTTTTAGTTGAAAATGCACCGATAGAAGAGAGGATTGCAAAAGAAGACTTCATTCTCTTTTTGGATAGTCATGATAAGCTTAGAATAACTGAAAGCCTACTTGAGGAACTTGATGAGGTAAGGAAGGATTAGAGAAGTGAAGATGCCATTTAAGGCCATTGCAAGTCCGCTAACTGCTCCAGAAAGCTCATCATCAAGTATTATTCTAGCCGTTCCGAGGCCATGAGATGTAACTCCCATTGCCAAACCCCTTGCCACTTTGTCTTTTACTTTTGAAATGTTTAAGATCTCTATTCCAACTGCATTACCTAATATTCCGGTCAATATAACTAGGACAGCAGTTAAGGCGGGAATGCCACCTATTTTTTCACTGACTCCTATTGCTATTGCCGTTGTTATGCTCTTTGGAGCAATGCTTAGAAGGACTTCAGGGGTTCCACCAAGTATCTTTGCCACGTAGAAAGCACTTAAAATTGCCAAAACTCCTCCAAAGATGATTCCGAAAAATATCTGCTTTGAATATGCTTTTATTATTTCTCTCTGCTTGTAAAGTGGGATTGCCAAGCTTACAACTGCTGGCCCGAGCAGGAAACTTAGTATTTGGGCACTTTCCATGTAGGTTTCATATTTTATTTCTGTAATGTGGAGGAAAAGCGCTATGGTTATTATGGAGAGTAAGACAGGGTTTAAATAGAAGGCCTTTCTCTTTTCATAGATTTTAGAAAATAGATAGAAAGTCCCAATGGTTATGAAGATGCCCAGAGAGTTCATTTTTCACCACCACTTAGCATTTCGACGAAGTTGGCCGTTAGAACAAGTGTTAGGGCAAAACTTACTACGAGAGCTACAAAAATAGGAACGAGCTGAGCTTTTATGAGGCCCCAATATGTAATTACACCGACTCCCGGTGGAATGAACATCACGCTCATGTTTTTTATAAAGAATTCCGCTTCTCTCTCCACATCACTTATATCTATGAGCTTTGATATGAGTGCTAAGGTTAGAAGTATCATGCCGATTACATTTCCCGGGATGGGTAAGTGTAATAATTCACTTATTCCCTCCCCAATGAAAAGAAACCCAAAAACAATGGCCAGCCCTTTATACATGAGACATCGGGAAAAATAGGTATTGAAAAGATAAAAATATAACTGATCATTCAAACATTGCAATAGCTTCTATTTCAATCTTAACATCCTTGGGCAATCTTGCTACTTGCACTACGGCTCTTGCTGGTTTTGAACGACCAAAGTACTCCTCATAAACTTTGTTGAACTCCCCAAAGTCATT
>QMUE01000265.1 GCA_003663535.1 Thermococci archaeon | reverse complement strand
CCTATTTTTAAAGAGAAACCCATTAGGCATGGCATTGTTGATATACTTGGAAAGGATAAGAATGGGAACATTGTGGTTTTGGAATTTAAACGAAGAAGGGCCGATCTACACGCTGTTAGTCAGCTCAAGAGATATGTGGAGACAATAAGGGAGGAATATGAAAATGTAAGGGGAATTCTTGTGGCTCCTTCATTGACTTCTGGTGCTAGAAGACTTTTAGAGAAAGAGGGTTTGGAGTTTAAAAAACTCAAGCCTCCCAAACAGGAAAAATCTAGAAAAGGACGACAAAAAACGCTATTCGATTAACCCATGGACATTTCGTGCGGAAGCATTTCCCTCACTTTTACTTTCACCATATTTTCCTCTTTTGAAACTTCAATGACTTTTCCCAATCCTTTGAGTCTCAATTGAACCCTACAAACTGTTTGTTCTCTTTCATCGCTTTCTTCCCACAGGATTCTTTGCTCCATTCTCTCTATTCTAAGGATCTCCGCTATTACACCTTCAGTCCCATGCGTTATGTCTTGAGGAGTTTCATATGTTAAGAAAAGTCTTTCTCCAGGTTTTAGGTTTTGTATGGCTATTACATTCCTGGCACTTCTTATCTCTATTGTTCGGTAAGGATTTCTTAAAATTTGATCGAGGGCCTTTCGGGCTATTCCCGCTAGTACGAGAAGCTCCATACTCTCACCTCACAAATAAACGCTTTCATACTCTTTTTCAGCCCGTTTTCTCGCAGATTCCATTTTTTCATGCATCTTTCTCAACTGCTCCTCAATTATTTGGGCCTCTTTAAGAAGAGGTTCTGTCGAAACCTCTATTGGGATAAGCTTCTTTAAAACTTCAATTACATTTGCTGCAGCTCTAGGATCGGGTCTATCCCCGAAGGTTTCACCTAGCAAAGTGTAAACCTTGAGTTTTTCTTTACTTGCTTCCCACAGAAGTTTTCCACTCATTCCCATTATAGATCCATATTTCAGTATTTTAACTCCTATGTTTTCTAGGTCTTTGTTTTCTTCTTCACTTCCGCCAACTCCCCAGACTTCCATATGTTCTTTGAAAAACCCAATACCCATTCCTCCAAGCGAGATCACTCTCTTGGCATTGTTGTGCTTTAAGTATGTTGTTATCTCTCTTGCAATCTCATTTACGAGTGTTGGTGGGGTGTAAATATCCGCCACAGCTACAATAATGTTGTTCTTTCCATAGAATCTTAAGGGTGGGTTTGGTTTGCCATCAAGAATTAGAGATATGGGGGGTAAAAACGAACTTTCGATGTACCCTATCATGTTCATGTTGAGTTCTTTTGCAAGAAAATTAGCGGCAATGTGTCCGACTAATCCTATTCCTGGGTAACCTTCAATAAAAATAGGGTTTTCGATGTTTGGTAAGATAAGCTCTACTGGCTTTTGCATCTAATCACCCTTTAACGGTTTAATAATTAAAGGTTATTAAAATTTTTGTCTCACGTTTCTTTTTCAAATTTTGTTCTTTAAGTGTGGGGAGAGACGGAATTAAGAGAGTTAAAAATTTTGGTAAGTAGTCAAGTGCTGTATTTTATTCAGAAAAGAAACCTTAAATATTGTGATGGTTTAAACTCAAGGGGTGAATTTAATGCCAAGGCTAGGAATTATTGGTGGATCTGGTGTTTATGGTGTATTTGAGCCAAAAGAGAAAGTAAAAGTACACACTCCATATGGCAGACCCTCAGCTCCAGTGGAAATCGGAGAGATTGAAGGCGTTGATGTGGCTTTTATTCCAAGGCACGGTAAAACTCATGAGTTTCCTCCACACGAGGTACCATACAGGGCAAACATTTGGGCTCTTAAAGAACTTGGAGTGGAGCGGATTATAGGAATAACAGCAGTTGGATCTCTTAGAGAGGAATACAGACCCGGTGATATTGTGATAACTGATCAGTTCATCGATTTTACAAAAAAGAGGGACTATACATTTTACAATGGACCAAGAGTTGCCCACTTTAGCATGGCTGATCCGTTCTGTCCTGAAATGAGAGAAATATTCTACAATGCTGCAAAAGAGCTTGAGATCTCAGTTCATGAAAGCGGCACTTATGTCTGTATTGAAGGTCCGAGATTCTCCACAAGGGCCGAGTCAATGATGTTTAGACAATTTGCTCACATAATTGGAATGACACTTGTTCCAGAGGTAAATCTTGCGAGAGAGCTTGGGATGTGCTACACAAACATAGCGGCCGTTACAGACTATGATGTTTGGGCTGAAAAGCCGGTGGATGCTCAAGAGGTCATAAAAGTTATGCAAGAGAACAACGAGAAGGTTAGAAAGCTTTTAAAAGCAGGTGTTCCGAAGATTTCAGGAGAAAGAAAGTGTGGCTGTGCTGATGTTCTTAAGACTGCTTTTGTTTGAATTTCTCTTTTCCAAAATTTTATTAATTCTATCTTTTATCTCCTTTAAGGGGTGATTTAATGAGCATCTTAATTAAAAATGGACGGATAATTTACGGTGAAAATCTTGATATTATTAATGCTGATATTTACATAGAAGGAAATAGAATAGCCAAGGTTGGTAAAGGCCTTAAACTTTCGGCAGAATATGTCATTGGTGCAAACGGGAAAGTGATTTCTCCAGGATTTATCAATGCTCATACACACTCCCCTATGACCATTTTAAGGGGACTTGCCGATGATCTTCCTTTAATGGAGTGGCTTCAGAAATATGTGTGGCCTGTTGAAAAAAAGTTGACCTCAAAACATATCTATTGGGGTGCTCTTCTTGGTATTCTTGAAATGATCAAAGGTGGAACAACGACTTTTGTTGATATGTACTTTCACATGGAAGAAGTAGCAAAAGT
>QMUE01000264.1 GCA_003663535.1 Thermococci archaeon | reverse complement strand
GGATATATCTTGTCCTAGATAATGAAAACAATAACACCTGGGCATACTATGACTGGATATTCCTTAGAAAATATCTGGATGAAGATAGTCTCAGCTATAATGTCCAACAAGTGTCTTCTGTCCGAAGCATGCCTATGCAATATATCGATGATAATCGTGGAAATGTTGATCATAATGGTGATTTACTGGCAATACTCCAAAATTGGACCAGTTCATTGGCAAGTTCGTCCACAAGCAGTGATTTGACAGTATATCACAGGCACGAGGTGATTTTTAATTATGATTCTGGAGGCATTTCTACCACGTTTTCTGATTTGGATGCTACCTCTAGGATTACTTCAGCTTCTGTGGCAACTTCGCCCCAACTTCCCTTGAAAGTCCAGATAATTATTGACAACATCGTAGGTAACGATGCTTATTTCGACTGGGTTATAGCTGGAAGATATCCCTATGTAAGTACTCAGCCACAGTATTCATCTCCGGAATCCAAGGCCTCAGTACAAAGTGGGAAAAACGCAAGAGCCTATAATATCCAGCCTTATATTGATTGTATTCAGGAGTATAAGTACTTCGGTGTTAGTGACTATCCCTCCTTCTTTGAGCGCTTAGAGGGAGGTTCTACTACCAATAGAATGTACTATGAAACACTTGCCGAGAAAATGCAAGGAGCAGTATATGGCAAGGCTAAGTATCCAATTGGACTTGTTAGCTTCATTCTTCCAAAAGACCTACCTCCAAATTTGGGTTTCCTTCTCAGAAAACAACCTGCCGTAGACTCCATGTATTTGGATTATGAGAATTACAGAAGTGATAGGGCCGATGTATATAAAGTACTTGGGATATCTTCTAATGGAGGTGTTGCTACTCCAATCATAGATGAGAATTTCTATTTGGACTATCAGATAGCAACGGCAGTATTTGGCGGACGGGGAGCCCAAGATTTACTAGTTTCGGGGTGATAACCATGGATCTTGATGGAATCATGTATAAAATTGGTGAAATAGCGGAAGCATTCACTGGAAAATCAATCCAATGGATTAAAGATATTGGAAATCCTACCCCCTCTCAAAAACCTCCAAGGTTCAAAATCCTCAAAAAGCTGATAAAGAGAGAACTTACAGTCCATGAGCTTTTAAGTTTGAACCTTCAGCTCTCCTTTATCTTTTACCTCTTACTTGCTCTCTTATTGATAGTTCTTTTTGGGAATGAGTTATATCTGACTATTATTTCGGTTGCTTATTTTATCTATCTTCGCTACATACTTCTTAAAAACCGTGACTTTTTCATTGAAGTTGAACCTTACAAATTTTTCTATTATGGGCTTACTGCAATAGGCTTTCTTTCCTTCTTGGGCTACCTCTTAATAAGAAGGTTTGCAAAGAATGTCTATTACTTCTACACCTACCTCATAGCTATTTTTGTCATTGTATTGACCTTTAGGCATATCTACAAATCGAAGTTCACTAGGGATTGGACGTATGGAATAGTAGAAGACATCAAAGGAGAGCTTGTGCTAGTAAGTGTTCACGATGACATACGGGCCAATGTGAAGCCCGGTAAATATTGGGTGGATAACACTGAGGATGTTGAAGTGGGAGACGTCGTGAAGATTCTCATAGAAGAAAGGATATTCAGGAGCTCCATTCCAAAAAGGGTGCTAGAAGTTCATAAAGCGAAACCTTCATCATCAAAAACCTCAACAGAACCAAAAGCTGAAAGTGAAAAGAGCACTAGTAGGTAAATAGAGGTATATGGCTCTCTTTTATAAGTTTTCACAAACCCCCTTCCATTCTTAATTACAAGAGGTTCTACTTCTTTGGAGGATGGTTTGATAATAATCTCCCTCTCGTTAAATCTGCAATCTAAATTAAGGTCATTACAGATTCTTTCAATAAATGCATATGCTTTTTTGTAGTCTTTGATCTTCACATGATAATAGATGGTATAGCCCATGTGCATCCCCTATTTACTTTATTACATAGTAAGAAAAGAACACTTAAAAATGTTTTTGTTTTATCTTTTATACGCTTAAATCCATGAAGGCGTGGGACTGGGGTATAAACGAGAGGGCCTTTTGAAAAGTTACTCTTCAACTTTTCTTAAGTCTATCCTTTTTATTCCCAATCTCTCGTAAACATTATCTGAGCTTATTATTTCTCCTCCGCAGTTTGCCGCATGGAATGCATCAAACACGTTTGTACTGTATTCCTTGATGTAAAGAGCGGCCTTTAGATATTTTGTGTCTTCTATGTTGCACATTGCCATAACGCTTGTTGTAATTTTAATAGGATCAAGATTATAGCGTTTGGCTAAGAGCATTAGCTCAATAAAAGTGACTTCTGAGGTTGTGATTTGACCTTTGTACTTATTAAGTATCTTTTTTGCATTCTCTTTTAACCAGTCATTTGGTTTTAGAAGAGCAAGGAAAAAATCTGTATCCGCGTAAATCATTATAACTCCTCCAGAGCTTGCTTTATTATATCTTTCTTGAGTTCCTCAATTGATTTTTCTGGAAGTTTTTTTCCAATTTGCTCCAGTTCTTTTATAGGATCTTTAGGCTTTGGGATTATTAATATCCCTTCTGGGGTTTCTACTAGGTATACATCTCCAGTAAATTTCTTTCTCATACCCTTTGGGATGTATACTCTGCCTTTGGAATCTATTTTCGATATCATTTTCCCACCATATAAGAATAAGTGGGAAATTATTTAAATTTTTCCACAAAATTTAAAGTTCTCCACAAAGCTTGGCAAAGTTCCTATAGATTTCGCTTCCCTTTTCCGTGTGTGCCACTTCTGGGTGGAACTGCACCCCATAAATTGGTAGACTTTTATGTTTCATAGCTTCAACAGGGC
>QMUE01000263.1 GCA_003663535.1 Thermococci archaeon | reverse complement strand
GGTCACATAGGCCTGATCAAATTCGTGCTTTGGTTCAGGTCTCTCCTTCACGATTTCCCTAAACTGCTCGAGAAGGTCACTAAATGCATCAACTTCAACAGTCTTTCCTTGACAGTGTCCACAGGTGTAATCTTCTCTCTTTCCGATTCCATGCTTCTCCACAAGCTCCTTACCTTTTTGAGTAAGCAATATGCCATTTTTGAATTCCACATAACCTGTATCATGAAGGGCCTCAACAATTGCTACTACAAGGGGAAGTGGCTCCTCACTTAGATCAACTATCTTCCACGGATCATCGCTCGCTAGAATGGCACTTAATACATTCTCAACCTTTCTCTCGTAAATTGGAATCGAAGTCTTCTCTTTAACTCTCTCCACAATCTTCCTCATCTTCACTCCCTCCAACAAAATTCTTAATCAAAATTGCCGGAAAAAATTCAGATGCATCCATTTTAAAGTTTTTGGAATACTTTTTTAGCCCCAATTTCTTAAGAAAAATGGTGATTAAAATGCCAATTTATTTCATCGGTCTAGGACTTTACGATGAGAAGGATATTACTCTAAAAGGTTTAGAGATTGCAAGAAAATGTGACTTGGTGTTTGCGGAGTTCTATACTTCACTCCTAGCAGGAACCACAATAGAGAAAATAGAACAACAGATAGGAAAATCCATAAAGCTTCTAAGCAGAGAGGATGTAGAGTTGAACTTTGAAAAGATAGTTCTAAATAACGCCAAAGAAAGGGATGTGGCCTTTTTAACCGCAGGGGACCCCATGGTTGCCACAACTCATGCGGATCTTAGAATAAGAGCAAAACAGATGGGGGTAAGGAGTTATGTCATTCATGCTCCCTCAATATACTCTGCTATCTCAATAACTGGCCTCCAGGTTTATAAATTTGGTAAAAGTGCTACTGTTGCGTATCCCGAGAAAAATTGGTTTCCAACAAGTCATTATGAGGTAATAAAAGAAAATAAAGAAAGGGGCCTCCATACACTTCTCTTCCTTGACATAAAGGCAGAACAGAAAAAATATATGACTGCCAATGAGGCCATGAATATTCTACTACAAGTTGAAGAAATGAAAAAAGAAGAGATTTTTACTGAGGATACATTAGTAGTCATCCTTGCCCGGGCAGGATCACTAGCTCCAACACTTAAAGCAGGATATGTAAGAGAAATGATAAAAGGAGACTTTGGAAAGCAACCTCATATTTTGATAGTGCCTGGAAAGCTCCACATAGTGGAAGCAGAGTATTTAGTGGAATTCGCCAATGCTCCAAAGGAAATATTAAAAGAGGTTTAATCAACTTCTTTTTTGAATTTCCTCCTTTTTCTATTTATTGGAGCTATATAATGCCAGTAAAATGATCTCAACTTTCTGGTATGTTCTTCCACCCATTCTCCACTAACTTTTTTTCTTGCTACTCCATCTTTTATCGCTTGTTCTGCAACTGCTCTGGCCGTTTTTGGATAAACTTCCGGATGGAGGGGAGTAGGGATTATGTATTCCTCAAATAACGCATCTTCTGAAATAGTGTTAGCTATTGCCTCGGCCGCTGCTATGTTCATATTCAATGTTATTTCTCTTGCCCTAACATCTAAAGCTCCTCTAAATATCCCGGGAAATCCTAGAACATTATTTATTTGATTTGGATAATCACTCCTACCCGTAGCGATTATTCTCGCTCCAGCTTCCTTAGCTTTCTCAGGCATGATCTCTGGAATTGGGTTTGCCAAGGCAAAAACAATAGCATCATTACTCATTCTTCTGATTATCTCTTTACTCACACTTTCTCCTATGCTAACACCTATAAAAACATCTGCTCCATTAATAGCATCAGTTAATTCTCCTTCTATCCCATTTATGTTAAACTTGGCCACCTCTCTTTTGTAGGGATTCAAATCCTCCCTACCCTCATGTATTACCCCTTTTCTATCAACCATTACTATTTCTCTAACCCCTCTCTGGTGAAGTATTTTGGCTATTGCAATCCCTGCTGCACCCGCCCCTTTTATAACCACTTTTATATCTGCAAATTTCTTACCAACGAGCTTTAATGCATTTATAAGACCTGCGAGGGTAACAACGGCAGTTCCATGTTGATCATCATGAAAAACCGGGATATCCAATTCCTTCTTTAGTTTTTCTTCAATTTCGAAACACCTTGGAGCAGATATATCTTCAAGATTTATCCCACCAAATCCCTTTGAAATTAATTTCACAGTGTTTACAATCTCATCAATATCTTTAGTATCAATTAGTATTGGAAAAGCATCTACTCCCGCTAATGCCTTAAAAAGAACGCATTTCCCTTCTAAAACTGGCATCCCCGCCAAAGTTCCGACATCACCAAGACCAAGAACCGCAGAACCATCAGAAATAACTGCTACTGTGTTTGGAATTATAGTATAATTTTCATAGCTCTCTCCGCTAGCAATGGCTTTACATGGTTCAGCAACTCCGGGAGTATAAGCAAGACTAAGATCATAAGGATCCTCTACCTTTACCTTCGGAATAATTTCTATTTTCCCGTTTCCGGGAAGATTATTTTTATGGTATTCAAGAGCAAATTTCGTGATCTTTTCTCTACGTTTCACATTTATCATTAGGGCCACCTCCATTCTTCAAACCACTACACCTCTTAAACACATTACGCTTTTTGTTTGACATTTTTATGTTCAAAAATATTTAAATATTTGGGCTATTTTATCATTTTTGTATCAATTAGAGGTGAGTGAGATGTCATGGTTTGAGAGGTATTTTGAGTTTGAAAAGCACAGAACAGACATAAGAACTGAAGTGCTTGCTGGAGTTACAACCTTCATGACAATGGCATATATTCTCTTTGTGAATCCAGC
>QMUE01000262.1 GCA_003663535.1 Thermococci archaeon | reverse complement strand
ATTTTTAAAGAACCCATTGATTTCTTCCAGATTTACAAAACTAACCAAGACACAGATGATCACCTAAGATTCAAAAAAATTGCGGAGGTAAAACCCTTAGAGAGTGCTATAGTGAGAGGAAAAGTGATAAAAAAATACTGGGAAAAAGGACGCCATGTATTTTTTGAGATAAGTGATGAAACTGGAAAGTTGAGAGTAGTAGCCTTTGAGCCTACAAAAGGGTTTAGAAAGTACGTAAGAATGCTCATTGAGGGAGATGAAATAATCGCTGCTGGTGGAGTAAAAGAATTCAATGGTGTGTTAACCCTCAACCTCGAAAAGTTTTACCCTATAAAGCTAGCTGAAAAAATAACATATGAAAAGCCAAAATGTCCAAAATGTAAAGGCACTATGAAGAGTAAAGGAGAGTATCTAAAGTGCAAAAAGTGTGGATACAAAATGAAAAAAGTCTTAATCCCCAAAAGAATTCCACGAGACCTTAAAAGAAAGATCTATGAAGTACCTCCAGATGCTCGAAAGCATCTCTCTCGACCATTGATCCTCCCAACGGCAGAGGACAAGATCTTAGACGTGTTAAAATTAAAAAAGTAGTTTAAGACTCCTCAGTTTTCTCTTTTTCTTCTACGTAAGCTATGACATTGTCAACTATCTGAGGGGCCATGCCAATATAATTTTCAGGCTTTAATGATGCCAAGTCATCGTCTGTTAAATATTCTCTTGCTTCTTTGCTTTCAGACAACACTTCCAATAGATCCCTATTTTCCTCAAACGCCTTCATTGCAAGCCTCCTTACAAGTTCATGAGCCTCCTGCCTTCCCATACCTTTCTCAGTAAGCTTTAACATTAATGGTTCAGCCATTATTAAGTTCTTTGTAAGGTAAAGATTCTTCTTTATGTTCTCTGGGAAAAATTCCAGACCCAAAAGCACTCTCTTCATGTTTTTAAGCATCTCGTCTAAGAGCACAAATGTCTCTGGAAGTATTATCCGTTCGACGGAAGAATTTGTAAGGTCCCGCTCATGCCATAGAGGGTTATTCAAAAGTGCTGGAATAACATTTGAATAGATAACCCTCGCGAGCCCACTAATTTTCTCACTTCTTATTGGATTCCTCTTATGAGGCATTGTGGAAGAACCTACTTGTTTTTTTCCAAATGGCTCACTAATCTCTAAAATTTCAGTTCTCTGAAGATTCCTTATCTCAAGAGCAATTTTATCAAGAGTAGATGCTATAATGGCCAAAATACTCATAAGTTCTGCATACACATCTCTCTGAATTATTTGATTGCTTATTAGAGCAGATTTGAGACCAAGATCTTTCATCACTAATTCCTGCATTTTTAAGCCCATTTCGCCAAAAGACGCCATTGTCCCGACAGCACCACTCATTTGTCCAACCAGAATTCTCTTTTTTGCTTCTTCAATTCTCTCTATATGTCTTTGTATTTCATCAAGCCATATTGCAAATTTCATTCCATATGTCGTTGGAACTGCATGCTGGCCGTGAGTTCTTCCTATGCACACGGTATACTTATGTTCTTTCGCAAGACTCTTCAAAATTGTTCTCAACTCTTTTAAATCCTTTAGGACAATCTCCAAAGACTCTTTAATTAGGAGAGCATTTGCAGTATCTATTATGTCATTGGAAGTGGCCCCAAGATGTATGTATTTCCCATGTTCTCCACAAACTTCACTCAAAGCCTTAACAACTGCCATTATGTCATGATGTATTTCTTCTTCAATTTCTTTGACCCTTTCGACTTTTATCCAGTTAGTATTGGCCCTTTCGCTTATTACCTCTGCACTTTCTATTGGGATGTTACCAAGTTTTGCATGAGCCCTTGCCCACGCGGCCTCAACATCAAGAAGTTTCTGAAGCTTATTTTCCTCATCCCAAATACGTTTCATTTCCTCGCTACCATACCTATAATCGATTGGATGAATGGCCATAATATCACCAATTTCTTGTTATAATTCAACTTAAAAAGATTTTCCAATCCACACAAGAATGTTAAAATCAAAACTAAACTTTCCAAGTTTTTAGAGTGTAGTTGGAAACTCTGACATTTAACCGAAAAGTATTTAACCATATATCCAAAGTTTGCTATTGACAAAACTTTCGGAGGGTGTCAAAAATGGCAGAGGAACATGTTGTCTTCATAGGAAAGAAGCCTGTTATGAACTATGTTTTGGCCGTAATAACCCAATTCAACGAGGGCGCTAAGGAAGTTAGTGTCAGAGCAAGAGGTAGAGCCATCAGCAGAGCTGTTGATGTTGCAGAAATCGTCAGAAACAGATTCCTTCCAGAGGTTAGGGTTAAGGAGATAAAGATCGGCACAGAGGAGCTCCCAACAGCTGATGGAAGAACTGCAAATACTTCAACAATTGAGATCATCCTTGAGAAGCCATGAATTTAACTTTTCTTTCCTTTTCATAACTTTAACAAATTTTTGGTTTCAATTTCTTTTGAAGTAAAAACAAAGGTTTTAATATCAATATTTCCAAGTTTTTGTGGTGTGAGAAGTGGAATTTGAGACCATTGATATCAGAGATGAAAAGGCCCGAGAGCTTGCCCAGATCTTAGCCAATGATACGGCTCTTTCTATATTAAGTCTTCTTCAAGAAAAAACTCTCTCAATGTCGGAAATAGCCAAAGAACTTGATATTCCGATTTCTACGGTTTCATATCACTTGGATAAAATGATTCGTGTAGGATTTGTTGAAATTGCAGGAAAAAAATATGGAAAAAGATTACAAGAAGTCAAACTGTACCGGGCCTCTTCAAAACCAATAGTGCTTCTTCCAAGAAGAGTGCCTGTTAAAAAGCGCTTATTAAGAGTTTTTGAAAAAGTACAGATAATAAGTT
>QMUE01000261.1 GCA_003663535.1 Thermococci archaeon | reverse complement strand
GTCGTTGTGCATTCTTGCCAAACTCGCCATCTTAGGTAAAAGACAAAGAGCTGCTTTGATGCCTTTGAATTTGTTCGCCGCAATGCTCATTCCTATACCGGTACCGCACAGCAGAATTCCGTAGTCAGCTTCATTGTTCAAAATATCTTGAGCAACCTTCTTGGCAAAGTCTGGATAATCAACAGAGTCCTCTGAGTATGTTCCATTGTCGATTACTTTATACCCCTTTTGCTTCAAAAAGCTCTTAATTGCTTCCTTAACTCGAAATCCCGCATGGTCAGTTCCTATGGAAATTCTCATGAATTACCCTCCCTTGATTGACAGCTCTTTCAAAATCTGGACAAAGTTTGTCTGATGTTTCAATTTCCATTTCAACGGGTATAGGGTTTAACCCTTCGCAGCAATCCACCTTAGAAATATTGTATCATTTGATTAAATTAGAAAGCGATTGATTTTCAATGCCATAACAATTATGGAATTTCTTTTTTTTCAGTAGTTCCCTTCAAGTTACATCTTTGACTGTTTTACCCTAATTGTCTGTTTTTTATATACCTTTTATAAATAATTGCACCCATGATAGGTAGAACTAAATTTGCTCCCAGTCCAATTGCACAATGGAAATTTATAATAAGAGAGTTTATTATCTTATTACTGTAGAGGTAATAAACAGTCCAGGCACCCACAGGAATATTAAGAATAAGACTGACAATCAATCCAGGATTATATATTTTTTTAGCTTTTATACCTAACAAAATATGTGATACACCAGCAAAGAAAGAAAAGTACGGAATCCATATTCCAAAATCATATTTGTATAATGAAAGAATACCAAAAAGGGGCAAAGATATCCAAATATACATAATATTAATAAAGAATATGAAATTTTCATTCAACGGTTTGGTATCTGATTCGACTTTGAATATTTTTCTATTGAAAAATATCTCGAATCCCCCAGGAAATACATATTCCTCTGTTTCATGTAGCATATAGAGAGGTGTCTGTAAAAGAATTAGAAAAACTATAAAATCTTTCTCCCTTACAAAAACAAAAAGGAAAACTAACATGAAAAGAGAAAGAACTAAACCAGTTTTAGCCCAGTCCCTTTTCAACCAATTGTAGTAATCTGAAATTTTCATTTTTATCGCCTCCTTTGTGCTTATTGCAGATAACGTCCCAGGGATATGAGAAATTGCCGTTAAGAGCTCACAACCAAAGGAAAATTTAGATGGAACCGAAGGCGGAATATCATATAAATTAGCTTTTTGCTTTAGTGTATCCTACAATAGTATAGAGAATTCCTATTAAAAATGGAACAATCATACATAATGGTAAGTCTCCCTCTACTATAAGTCCTATAATGAATCCGATTAAAATAGGTATGGAAACTAATAACCCTCCTATCTTTTCAAATTTCCAGCCCAACCCCAGGCCAATAAATACTAGAGGAAAGACAGTTAGCCAAACATTGTCCCAAATAGAGTATTCTGGGTTAATAAATGGCAATGGATTTCCGTATCCAAAATAAAAGGGAAGTCCAAAAACAATTACTGCAGTTGCAAATATCCTTGTTGTCCATTTTAATATTGTGTGTGTTTTATTGCTTATGACCATTTTTATTCATTTCCTTTTATAGATTAATTATTACTTCTTTTTTTAGGCGTTCCGAAGCCAATTGCGTATAACGTTTTGCGGATATGCGAAGTTTGCAATAGCAAATTTGGACGAAGGTGCAAAGCACCGAAATCGTATGTCAACTGTTAGGCGACGTGCCGACATGGTATTTAAGGTCTCTTTTGTGCCTCCCAGACTTCTAAGAAGTATGTAGCGACCGTAGCGGCAGCATTGACAACCAGTCGCGCGTGAATTGTATCGATCTGAGAACCTTTACTTCTTCCGTGTCCGGTTCCTACCAAGTTTCGTATTTCGCCAATGCCAATGACGACTTGGCCCAGATTTTTAAGAGTTCGGAAGAGTATTTTATCCTCACGGGTGCTCTTATCTATTGTCTTAAAATCGAGGTCTAATTCTTTTTGTGTCTTTTTAAGCAGGGTGGAGATATCGTCAGCACCTGTGTTAGACCCATATCTTTTTAGAATAGTCTTCAATACCGTTTCCAAGAGCTCTTTAGCCGAACCAACTGCAAGCGCTGGGTCATCAGGAATCGAATGTCTAATTCTGTTTATCTCTTGGTTCAGCTCAGGAATACTACGAATCTCGCCCACCCTCTCAATTTCTTCTAAAGAAATTGGAGTCGCATCATATAATTCCGCAAGCAATTCAGGATCATTCTTATATAGCCAGTCTTTTAAGTTCACAAACTTCTCGACAACCTCGATATTTTCAAAGTTTGAACCGAGGATCCTAGGCAAAACTTGAAGGAGATTCCCACCATAGTCAGGATCTCCCCAATAAAGACTTCTGAGCAAGCGAGGATGTCCTTCTATAATTTCGATGCTGTTGGTAAGATAACCTAGCTCATGCCACTTACCAGCATCAAAAGTAGCTTCAATTGCTCTCTTGAGTGCCAAGATCACTCTATTCCGATCTACGTTTGGTCGCATAGGTTCCACTCCAATTTATAAGCTTTATAAAGCATTTTGCCTAATGGTATCGGTGTATCGAAGTGCCGATCGAGAGTGAGGCATTTGGGGGGAACGTTAGTAAGCCACATATCCTCCTGTTGTTCAAGTGCGATAGCACCAGAGTAATCCGAAGGATTGTGAGAGTCTTGGACCCCACTCATTTCTTTTTCTCCATCTTCAAGATTTCTCGTAATTTTTCTCTAAGCGAAGGAATATCTTTTATTGCTGTATCCCAAACAGCACCCAAATCTACTCCAAAGTATCCATGGATCAGCTTATCTCTCAT
>QMUE01000260.1 GCA_003663535.1 Thermococci archaeon | reverse complement strand
GTTATATTATTTAATATTATTGTATAATATTTAACATAAATACTTTCTCCCCCTTTTCTCTGTCAAATTTAGAGAAAAAAGAATAAAAAACAGATAAAATTCCAATTAGATATAACTGCGGTGTGTCTAACAAACTAATATTCACTCCTAAAAGAGGAATTGTGAGTATAGGAATAACTAAAAGGAAAGTTTAAGGCATAACGGCTGGATGCCACCAAATATTATCAAAGTTTTGATTAAGAGCCCATAGTGGATCCACGCTAAAGAGACCCTCCCAGTTAACTTGTTTGGCATGTGCCATAGTTATATCTGCCATGAATACCTTCTCTATATTTTTATTTCCTTGTGCATCAACTAAAGTGGTCTTTCCCACAAAAGTTACACTTTGTATTTTATCCATGTGCTCTAAAAGTTGAGGCATAAGATCAAAGCAGGCATAAATAAACGACTCTCTCAAATGTTTCTCATCCCACGCTACCTCCTTCACGAGATAAATATTTACATGGCCAGTAATATTGGAATATTCTATTTTTTCTATATCTGCGAATGATGTAGAAAGTTCTTTTTCTAACTGCCCCTCAAATGTGAGAGTTGTTTCTTTTTGCTGAGTGTTATTTGGTTCTTTACCCAACCATACCAATAATACTAAAAACAGAAATATCCCAATAGCGATCCATCGCTTTTTCATTACAATCACCAATAGTTAGTAGTTCATTCAACATTATATACTTTTTGTTTGTATTTCTTTGCTGTAATTTTACAGCTATTAATAGAAAGGTTATATGGTTAAAAACAAAAGTTCCAAGTGGTGGGCAAAATGGCCAAAGTGACCACTAATAAAAAAGGCTCTCACTCGGGAGATTTGTGCAAGGAAAGGAGAAAGACACGCGTTCATGTTACCCTAGATAGTGAGGTGTCCGCAGCTCTTGAGAGTTTTCCTTTTAACAAGTCCAAACTTATTAACAGCCTGCTTAGGTGGTTTCTTTTTGGAGAAGAAGTGGAGTTTATGAAGAGGGCAAACTTATGGAGCCGGGACCGGGATTTGAACCCGGGACCTGCGGATTACGAGTCCGCCGCCCTACCGAGCTAGGCTACCCCGGCACATCCCAAGGGTGTTGGTGAACTGCCCCCTTATAGGCGGGGCTTCGTGAGAGTTCATTTGGCGTCCCGTTACCGGTAGCCTCACTCTCACAGGCCGGTTCACACGACCACTACCAGCTATCCCCCTAACAGAGGAATCGCCGGCTACCTCTTAAATGTATTGAATCACCCATTACTATAGGCAAGAGTATTTAAACCTTTCGGGTTCTCATCCCCCTTCTTTCGGAAGAGGTCTTCCCGCCCAAAACAAATAAAAGAGAAATTTATAAGCTTTTTCATACCAGTTCTTTGCCAGTGGTGGTCATAACGAGCTTCCCATGCTTCACCCCTTTTAAGCTGATTAGTCTCTCCGCAATCGTTTTCACCCTGCTACCCTTTCCTTTAACAACGATAACTTCAAGACAGTTATGTTCATCCATATGCACATGAAGACTTGATATAATCTCGTTCACATAATCATGCTGCATGTCCAAAAGCTCCTTCACAACATCGGCCTCATCGTGGTTGTAGACTATCGTTATAGTGCCTGCCACTTCTTTATCCCCCTCTTCCCACTCGTGTCTAACTATGAAATCCCTGACCAAGTCCCTTATGGCCTCACTTCTGTTAGCGTATCCCTTCTCTTCCATTATCGTGTCAAATTTTTCCAATAAGTCTTCCGGCATTGAAACTCCAAAGCGGATAATCTTCACAATCACCACCGATGTAAGATAACCATCTACAATATTTAAGTTTTGGCAAAAGAAAATTAAGTGATCCAGCGTGCCCTGAAGGACGAGGCTTGAAAAAGAAAATGGAAATTCTATTACGTTCACAGAAACCGTTTCAAGATCTTTTCCACTTCATAAGGATGCTCAAGGACTATTACTCCCTCTTCTTTCAAGGCCCTAATATGGTCAAGGTCAACTTTGCGTGGGTACAGCTTAAATACATCTCCATTTGGGCCTTTCGTTTCTACCACAGGCTTTGAATCAGTCGGAACTACCACCAATGGCACCTTGGTTTTCAAAGCTTGTGAAGCACAACATGAGAGAAGAGAGTCTGAAATACCCAGCCTTATTTTAGCCACAGTATTTGAGGTTGCAGGAGAGATCACAAAAAGGTCATATTTGCCAAGGTTAAAAGAACCACAAGAAGGAAATGCATGGCCTTGCCTTGATTCTCTCACAAGAGGGAAATCACCAATTCTCTCAAGAACCCCATAAATTCTAGCAACCTCCTCGCCGGCCGAAGAGAGAAATACTTTGATTTCATGCTTTTTCTTTAAGCGTTCGACGACTTCAACACTCTCCACAAGTAGATGTCCTGCACCGCTGATGCCCCATGCGATTTTCAACGCCGCCACCATCCAAAGTTCGAGAACAAAGTTTTAAGTATTTTTGCCAAACCTTAAGTGGTGAAAAATATGGAGATCCCGAACTATGGGAGGATAATGGCAAAGACAGTTATATTTGATTTGAATGGAACTCTGGGTGTTGAGGGAAAAGTAAGAGAAGACGTGAAAGAACTCTTAAAACACCTCAGCGAAAAATATAAGATAGCTGTTTTAAGCTCCGACACCTTTGGAACACTGGAAGAAGAATTCAAAGGGATTGACATCAAAATAGAACGGGTAAAAGATGGCAATGAGAAGCTTGAGAAGGCCTTAAAATATGAGCCTTACATTGGTGTAGGCAATGGAAACAACGACGTTAGAATGCTTGAAAACGCTGAACTTGCTATTTGCGTAATAGGAGAAGAAGGAGCAAGTGTTAAGGCTTTACTGGCGAGTG
>QMUE01000259.1 GCA_003663535.1 Thermococci archaeon | reverse complement strand
TAACCTAAAACCTTATCTTTTCTTCTTCCTTAATTATTCTTGGTGTACTTTGGTGAAAAAAGGGGAAATTGAATACAAAGTTGAACTGGCGGAAGATAGTCTTGAACGTATAAAAGATGCATTCCCAGAAACTGCAGATGAATTCTTAAAAATGGATCTAGCAAAGGATGGGGTATATAAGAGGTTAGAATTTGCGATTCAGAATATTCTGGATAGTTTTAACGAAATAATTGTTGCCCTAGAGCTTGGACCGTCTATAGGATATAAAGACATTGTGGAAACCCTTCACAAAAATAAAATAATTGATGAACCCCTGAAGGAAAAGCTTGAGTTTTTGGTTCAGCTAAGGGATGTTTTAATCTATGATTATGACCTTATTAGTGATGAAATGGCATTTCAGAACATGGAAGAATATCTCCAGTTTATGGAGGATGGAATAGTGTTCCTCAAATCTTTTCTGGAGGGCAGAGGGTGAAGATCGGCTTAGTTCCAATTGTTGCGAAAGAAGTGGATGAAGATGTGCTGAATGCAATAGAGGACTATATAGGGAGATTTTACTCCAATTTTGGATTCGAAGTTGAGATAATACCAAAAACCAGTGTTGAAGATCTATCGTTTGCATACAACTCAGTTAGAGATCAGTTTCTTGGTAGATTTTTTCTAATGAAAGCCGCTGAAATCAGAGGAATAAAGGGAATTTCAGTTGCATTGGGAATAACAGATGCTGACCTTTATGAGAAGGGGATGAACTTCATCTTTGGTCTTGCAAACCCCTATCTCAGCTCAGCAATAATATCACTGGCCCGCTTGAGACCTGAGTTCTATAGTGAAGAAAACGAAGGTCTTTTAAAGGATAGAGCGATAAAAGAGGCCATGCATGAGCTCGGACATGTCTTTGGCCTCGAGCATTGTTCCAACCCTAGATGTGTGATGCATTTTTCAAATTCGATAATAGATACTGATTATAAGGGCAATGCTTATTGTAAAACTTGTTTGGAGAAATTAAAAAGGAGTTTGGGGTGGAAGGATGATAGAGATTGAGCTTAAGGGCTATGCAGATAATAGAGTGTTTAGAAATATAAGGGAAGCTTTTGAGTTTATGAGGAAGGAAATTCATGAGGATATTTATTTTGGTCATCCGTGTAGAGATTTTTCCAAGACTGATGAAGCACTTAGAATTAGGATTAAAAGATTTAACGGGCATTTTGAGGCTCTACTTACATATAAAGGGCCAAAGATTGATAATATCTCAAAAACGAGAAAAGAAATAGAAGTTACCATAGATAATGTAGATGCATACATTGAACTCCTCCATGCATTAGGGTTTAGGGAAGTTTTAACTGTAAAGAAGAGCCGGGAAAAATATTATGTAGAAAAAGGCGTTACAATAACACTCGACGAAATTGAGGGCCTAGGAAAGTTTGTTGAGATAGAAAAACTGGAGAAGGATGAAAGAAACATTGAGAATGAAGTTAAGAGACTATTGAAGATCTTGGAGTCGCTTGGGGTCAAGCACTTTGAGAGAAAGTCATATTTAGAGCTTTTAATGGAAAAAGTTAACCTTTCAGAAAAGTCCTAATAGCATCAACAAGTTCCTTGTCATTGAGAGCTGCTCTCTCCAAAAGGCCTTTTTTCTTTAATTCTGCGCCTATCTTCACACTTGTGGGGATTTTAATACCAAGACTCCTTAAAAAGTCTGCTTCCTCAAATACCTCCCTTGGTTTGCCTTCCATAACAAGTTCCCCTTTATCCAAGACTATTAGTCGGTCGGCAAAGTCGAAGAGGTATTCTGTATTGTGCTCCACGAGAATTATGGTGATACCTTGTTCTTTGTTAAGAAGTGTTATGAGGCTCAAAACTTGTTCCCGGCCTAGGGGATCAAGCTGGGATGTCGGCTCATCTAAAACAAGTATTTGGGGTCTCATGGCTAAAACACTTGCTATTACGAGCCTTTGTTTTTGTCCCCCACTTAAATTGGGTGGAAACTCATTCTCAAGTCCTTCAAGCCCGGTAATTTTCAATGACCAGTAAACCCTTCTTCTTATTTCCTCCACATCGAGCCCTAGATTTTCGAGGGAAAAGGCCACTTCCTCTTCCACCGTCATATTGAAGAGTTGTGAATCTGGATTTTGGAGGACAAGCCCTACAAACTTTGAAAGTTCCGCCACACTGGCTTCTTTGGTGTTGTATCCCTGAACAAAGACATTTCCGTTAAATTCCCCTTTTATTGAATGTGGGATTATACCATTAAAAGTTAAACATAGAGTGGATTTTCCACTCCCACTGGCCCCTAGAATGCCTAAGAATTCTCCTTTCTTGACTTTTAAGTTTATATTTTTCAGGGAGTATTCTTTGGCCCCGGTGTATTTGAAGCTTAGTTCTTCTACTCTTATCATCTTCACTTCCTCTCTACAACTCTAGGCAATATAAAGGCCACACCAAATATGAATACTAGGGTGGAGAATATCTCAAGCCTTCCTATCCACATGTGGAGAATCAGGAGTATCTTTATATCAATGGGCAAAGCTGTGGAGGTTATTCCCACGCTCAATCCGACATTTCCTTGGGCTGATGCCACTTCAAAGAAAGCATCCGCCAAACTTGCACCCACTCTAATCATTGTCCAGACAGTACCTATGAGGAGGAGGGCAATGTAAGTCATTGTGAAGCCTAAAACTTCTTGGAGGTCTGCTTCTGTGAAGACATACTCTCCAATTTTTCTTTTTATCACTGCTCCCTTTGGAAGTATTGCTTGTTGTATGGTCCATTTTAAAGTCTGAAAAGTTAGTGTTATACGGATGAGCTTGATGCCACCAGCAGTACTTCCTGCACCCCCACCAACAACCATGAGGAATCCTATAAGAAGCTTTGCAAGTTCGGGATAT
>QMUE01000258.1 GCA_003663535.1 Thermococci archaeon | reverse complement strand
CCTAAAGACTTTCATCCAAGATTTTGGGCAAAAAATAAAATATATCGTTATTATCTTTTTGATGAGGGTATTGATGTAATAAAGCTAAAAGCATGTGCTGAAGCGTTTTTGGGTAGACACGATTTTTCTAATTTTGCCCGTCTTGAGGAATTTAAGAACCCTATAAGGGAGATAAACAGGATTGATGTGTTTTCTAGGGGTAGAATAATTGTAGTGGAAATTGAAGGGAAGAGTTTTCTGTGGGAGATGACAAGAAGAATAATTACGGCACTCAAGCTCTGTGGTTTGGGCGCCCTTTCAATTAAAGACGTAGAATTGATGCTGAAAGAAAAAGTTGATAAAAAACTCCCTCCCGCCCCACCGGAGAACCTTGTATTGTGGGAGGTTGTATACGAGGGGATAAAGTTTAAGAAAGATGCTTATGCGATTGAAAGAGTTAAAAAAGAGTTTTTAGAAAGATTTAGAAAGTATTTAACAAAATCAGCTATTCTTGAAGACTGGCTTATTTCTTTATGATTTTTTCGAGCTCTTTATCATAGTACTTTCCATAATACTGCTTCAATGCCTTCTGCCTTTCTATAAAGTGAGTGAATAATAGTGGATCATCGTCTTTGACATCCACTATAACGGCATGACTGCCTCCTTTGGGCCTTAAGGCTCTTCCTATAGTTTGAATTGTCATTATGTCACTTTTTCCTCCGCCAGCAAGGATTATAGCAGAGATTTCGGGAATATCTACACCCTCCTTCAGGAGAGTGGATATGAGCACGCTAATTTCCCCATTTTTAAACTTTTCAAAAATTTCCCATCTATTTGGGCTTTGAGAGCTTAGAAATTCGGCCTTTATTCCTTTCTTTTTGAACATTTCTATTAATATCTTCCCATGTTCAATCCGTTTTACATCAATTAACACCCGATGACCTCGTTTTGCAAGCTTGTATGCAATTCCCACTATCGCTTTGTTTCTCTCTTTATTTTCCATTATTATCTCTTCATAAAGTTCTTTATACCGTTCTGCCAGTGGCGGCATTGATGATTCATATTCTATTATCATAAACCGGGGTTTTGCCAAAAACTTCTCCTTAATCAAATCTTCAGCTTTTATCTCATAAATAATCGGTCCAACGATCCCCTCAATTTTCAGTTCTTCTCCTCTTATCCTTCTCCAAGGAGTAGCAGAGAGACCAAACCTAAGTTTTTGGGTAAGACTAATTCCAAGTTCATAGAATTTTTCAGCAGCTGAAGTTCTATGGCACTCATCAAAAAGAAGCACGGCATATGGTTTCTGGAGTTTGTCGACTCCTCTTGAAAGCAAAGTTTGTATCATAGCCACGGTCACAGGTCTTTCGTCCCAATTGTTATCCCCAACAAGGCCGGGTTCTATTCCTAAAACTTCTCTTATATTA
This sequence comes from Thermococci archaeon, assembly GCA_003663535.1. Lineage (GTDB taxonomy): Archaea > Methanobacteriota_B > Thermococci > Thermococcales > Thermococcaceae > Thermococcus_A. The sequence goes on along the minus strand of QMUE01000258.1, from coordinate 1,487 downwards.
TCAGCCCATTGATAAAGGAGCTCTTTTGTGTGCACTATTATTAAAGTGGATAAGTTAAGTTCATAAATTAATCTTAGTCCAATTATCGTTTTTCCGCTTCCTACAGGAAGTGCTAAAACCCCCATATTTCTCTTTAAGGCTTTTTTCAATGCCTTTTGTTGATATTTCCTAAGCTGGTATTTTTCATTCCACGTGGCATTTATTTCAACGCCTTTTATTTCCCTCTCATCAATAATCCTTACCCTATACCCTTTGGAGTTAAGGAGGCTTTTCACTCTCGGGATTAGTCCTACAGGGAATGATTTTGTATGTGGATTGTAAAGGCTTTCTGGTTTTTCCCATTTACCAAAACTCTTCCTATAAGTTAACTCTTCATATATCATAAAGTATACTTTGGGATCAGCTTTTTCCACATAAACCAATGCTGATTTGTCTGGGATTCTCAATGTAACTACCCTCATCGCAATTCAAATAGGACTTTTGGAAGTTCTCCTTTATAGCTTTTTCTTCTGAAAAACCTCGCCCTTAAGGGAGGGATGCGAGCACTCTAAAGCAACATCGAAAGATTTAAAAGTTTTTACTGTTGATATATGTAATGAGTGATGTGAACGGTGCTTTGAATATTTTGCGGAAGGTAGCCGGCGATTCCTCCATTAGAGGGATAGCTGGTAGTGGTCGTGTGAACCGGCCTGTGAGAGTGAAGCAATGATGAACTCTCACGAAGCCTCACCCTTCAGGGCAGGGTAGGTCACAGCTTTTTCTCATCTATCTGAAAAATATTCAATAGGAAATACTGGATAAATGGAAGTTTCCAAAAAGTTTATCATAAGTCTGGGTCAATTTTGAAAGGGTGGTAACATGCTTAGAGAGATACTCACTCAATTTCAAGATGAAGTGATGCTTATTGAGGAGCCGGTAAGTAAGAAATTTGAGATAAGTCATTATATTCTCCAGTACAAGGATAGGCCCATTCTTTTTAAGGATGTGGACGGTTGGGAAGTTACGAGCAATGTGTGGAGTACGAGAGAGAGAATAGCTAAATATCTTGGTATAAAAAAGGAAGAAATTACCCATTTCATGATGAATGCAATGGATAACCCAAAGCCATACATAAGTGGAAGGGGAGCTGGATTCTTTGAGAATTCCACAAGGGACTTTTCTCTCAAAGAACTTCCAATTCCCCAGTATTTCCCGAAGGATGGAGGGCCTTATTTTACTTCGGCTATATACATAGCAAAAGATGATAATGATTTTGTTAACTTATCATACCATAGAACCATGGTAAGAGATGAGAAAAGCGCAACGGTAAGACTTGTTCCCCGTCACTTATATGCAATGTGGAAAGAAAAGGCAGAACACGGGGAAGAGCTTGACGTTAGAATAATTGTTGGAAATCCCATACATGTACTTCTCGCCGCCGGTACAAGTCCACCTTATGGAGTGAGTGAACTCAACATAGCTTCATCTATGAGTGAGATGGCTTTTGG
>QMUE01000257.1 GCA_003663535.1 Thermococci archaeon | reverse complement strand
TTCTGTTTTCACTTCTTTATATTTATAGTTCTCTTTTGGACCTTTAGGCGGAGAAGTCTCTATGTTGGCAATTCTCTCTACTAATTCCCTAAGCTTCTCCGAAAAAAATTTGGAGGAAAAGTTCATTTTTCTGCTTCCCTCCGTATTTTATGGAGAAGGACATCTAGTTCTTCGATTGTGTTTTGGGTTATTTGAACGTTATCACGAATCATCATCTCAAACTGCTTTATTGCATTTTCAAGTTCCTTTTTGTAATCTTTTGTAAGATCTTTGAGGTCTTCAAGAACCTTGATGAGATCTGCCTTCTCATTATGACGAGCATGAAGTAAAGCGAGCCTTGTTAATTGTTCTACTGCTATTTCCTTCAACCTCCTTAATTCTTCTCGGTTTTTGCTTAAAGTCATTCTTGTTTTTGTTTCCTGGATTTCCTCTTTAAGGGCCTTTTTCTCCTTTTCAAGCTCTTCTAGTAGTTCTATATCATTTAAAAACTCATCAATTGACTGATAACGATCCTCTTTTTGTTTAGCAAGGAGTTTCTTGAAGATGCTATCATATTTTGCGAGGTTCTCACTTACTTGGGACGGAAGTTTAGGTTTAACGTTTGGATTTGTTAGCTTGGCCATAATTGCTGAGGGAGTGCTTCCCTCATATGGTAACTTTCCTGTCAAGAGTTCATAGAAGATCATACCGAGCTGGTAAATGTCGGTTCTGTGATCAGTGTGTCCGTAAGTCTCTTCATCCACCTGTTCCGGAGCGGCATACAGAAGAGTAAGCCCTTTGGTGGTTGTAGCGGTTGTTGAGACGGCTCCAACTTTTGCCAGCCCCCAATCAGTGATTTTTGGTGTCAAGTCACTTTTAAGCAAGATGTTTTGAGGCTTAAGATCTCTGTGAAACACATTCTTTGAATGAGCATGTTTTAGGCCTTTCGCAATATCTTTTACAAATTTGATAGCTTGTTCTTCCCCAACGGGTTTGGGATAACTTCCCAAATCTCTCACTACTTTGTCGTCTATTTTGACTCCCTCGACGTACTCTATCTCTAAGTGTGGGATCGGGTCTGTATAGGCATTATACAGCTTTACTATGTTGGGATGATTTAGAAGCTTCCATGCTTTCATTTCTTTCATTAAGAACTTCTTGGCCTTTTCATCCAAGTTTGATACTTTTAACGCTATTATTTTTCCATCGCTCTTTCTTTTAACCTTGAATACCTTGGCAAACCCGCCCTCGCCAAGGAATTCGAGGGGTTGGTACTTTTTGAGAAGTTCGCTAGGAAATACTTGTAACACTTTTTCGTCAACTTTCACTTTAGTACCTCTGCGCTTTTTGACTCCCACTACAAGCGCCAGTAAGAGGATCAGCAGAAGACCCCCACCCGTGTAAAGTGCTATGGGGTTGTTTGTATGGAGTTTTTCAAAAATTCCCCAAATTCCCGCCTTTGTTAGTCTGGCGTTTATAGTATGAGTTTTTGTAGGCTCTATGACAAGAGACTGACTAAAAGTTTCGTACCCTTCTTTTCGTATTTCTATTTTGTGATCTCCTACTGAAAGTTTGTATGCCTTTAAAGGCGTTGTCCCTACTTTCACACCGTCAATATATACATCAGCACCTTGGACATTGGAGTAAATATTTAGAAATCCAAACAATGCTTTAAGTTGAATGTTGATACTCTTGCTTTCACCGGGATTTAGGGTTACGGTTTCTACGTAAGGTTCATAATCATCTTTGGTTATCTTTACAGTATAGGTCCCGGGTGTCAGTTTCAGGGTAAGCGGTGTTGTTCCACTATATTGGTTGTTTACATAAACATCGGCACCAGTAGGAGTTGAGCCTACTGAGAGCGTGGCTTCTTTTAGTGTTAATCTAGCATTTATAGTGTGGGTTTTTGTGGGTTCTATCACGACAGTTTCTGAATAGGGATTGTAGTCTTGATTATCTGGCCTAACTTCTATTCTATGGCTCCCAGTTGAAATTTTATACTCTTTTAGTGGTGTTTCTCCAATCTTCTTTCCATCAATATACACGCTTGCCCCTTGAACGTTACTGTATACATTTAAGAACCCGAACAATGCCTCTAGTTGTACGTTAATTTGACGTTCTTCTCCCGCTTGAAGTGTTATGGTTTCTGTATGGGGCTTGTAATCAGTTTTTCTAATCTCTACTGTGTATGTTCCAGGAGGTACGTTTAAAGTAAGGGGCGTTTGCCCCTTGTACTCCCCTCCAATGTATACGCTTGCTCCTGAGGGGGTAGATGAGACTACCAAAGTTGCAGTTTTCATAACTAATTCTACATTAACGACTTCCGTTTTTCCAGCTTCTATTGTAACAGTAGAAGTATAATCATTATAACCTACCTTTGTTACCTTTAGCGAATACGGCCCAACTGGAAGTTTATAATTCTCTATGGGTGTTGTTCCTATGTAGTCTCCATCTATATAAACATCTGCTGAAGCGGGAGTGGAGTAGACCGTAAGATAACCAGCCGGAACTAATGAAACTGAAACTTTTTTAGTCTTACCTTCTTCCAAGGTTACTGTTGTAGTGTAGTCCATATAATTTTGTTTCGTGACCTTTATCGTATAAGTTCCAGGCAATAGCTCCAAATTTAACGGAGTTTTACCCTTATATTCTCCGTTAACATATACTAATGCACCTGTGGGAGTAGAAGTAACCGAGAGAGCCCCTGTTTCTAATGCCAAATTAGCGTTGATTATAGAAGTTTCTCCAGACGTTATAAATACAGTTGTATAATATTCTTGATATCCTTCCATTTGAATGATAAGTGAATGTTCTCCTTTTAGCAGTTCATAGTTCTCTATGGGAGTTTGTCCGATAAACTGGTTATCCACATAAACTGAAGCACCGGAAGGGGTAGAGTAAACTGTGAGATAACCA
>QMUE01000256.1 GCA_003663535.1 Thermococci archaeon | reverse complement strand
CGTTTATGCCTCTGATTATGAGGGAGGCCTAATCTGGAATGACCCTGATGTGAATATTCAGTGGCCCATTGAGGATCCAATAGTTTCTCCAAAAGACCAAAAGTGGCCAACTTTGAAAGAGCTAATTGAGAGAGATGAGCTGTTTTAGGTATTCGGCATTGGAGGAAATTGACATGATGCTTGCAAACTTACCAAATTGAGGGGAAGATTCCAATTTATGATGCGCTTTATTGATAGCAATCCTATATTCCACTATATTCCATAATCTTTTTATTTTCCCCACACAAGAAAATATGGAGGTGAGAATTCCACATGGCGGAGATCAAGATTCGAGTTCCCAACAATGTCCCCCCTTCTGTGCTTAAGAGGAGGATAGAGGAAGTTGTAAGAGAGGAGGAATTAAAATGGGCTCTTTTTGAGAGGGCTAAGGAGGAAATAGCATTAACTGATGAAGATTTAGAGATACTGGAAAGAGTAAGGGAAGAGGCATGGAAAGAGATAAAGAAAAAACACGGGTTGTAATTGATACCAATATTCTGATTTCAGCCTTGATCAAAGATGATTCGGTGACCGCTAGGATAATTAAATCTGGAATCTTTGAGATATACTATCCTGAAGATGGCATGTTTGAGCTTGAAAAGTACAGGGATTATATAATAAAAAAACGAAAAAAAGCTCTACAGAAAAAGAGTTTTGACTATGCTCTGAGCTTTCTGCTGGAGTCTGTAAATGTTGTTCCGTCTCTTCTCTATGAGGATAAAATAAGGGAAGCATATGAGATTATGAGAGATATCGATGAGAAAGATACTCCCTTCTTAGCTCTTGCATTGAAGCTTCAATGTCCAATATGGTCAAATGATGGTGACTTTGAGGAGCAGAATCTCGTTGAGGTTTACAAAACATCTCACATATTGAGGAAGTTTTTTGGTGATTCAAAATGAAGGTTGCAGTAATTGGAGCAAACGGCCAGTTGGGGACGGATTTAGTTGAAGTTTTTGGGGAAGAAGCTATTCCGTTGACTCATAAAGACTTAGATGTCACAGATTTTGAGAGCTTGAAGATTTTGAAAGAGCTCAAGCCTGATGTGATCATTAATACGGCCGCATATGTTAGGGTTGACGATGCTGAGCTTTATCCAGAAAAAGCGTTTCAAGTTAACTCAATTGGAGCTTTAAACGTTGCAAAGATTGCCAATGAAATTGATGCCGTTAATGTTTACATCAGCACTGACTACGTTTTTGATGGAACTAAAGGAGAGCCTTATAGTGAGGAAGATGTTCCAAATCCTCTGAGTGTTTATGGTTTAAGTAAGTATGCTGGAGAGATTTTCACGAGGAATTATTCTACAAAATATTACATCATCAGAGTTGCGAGCTTGTATGGAAAGGCTGGGGCGAGCGGAAAAGGAGGCAACTTCATTGAGTTCATGATTCAAAAAGCTAAGAATAGGGAGGAGATCAGGGTTGTGGATGACGTGTTCATGAGCCCCACCTATACCAAGGATGTTGCAATAACTTTAAAGAGGTTTTTAGAACTAAAGCCAAAGTGGGGAGTTTACCATATGGTGGATGAAGGCTACTGCAGCTGGTATGAATTCACTAAAGCAATATTTGAGATCTTGGGCTGGGATGTTGAAGTGAAGCCAATAAAGTCAAGTGAGCTTAAAAGACTGGCAAAGAGGCCGAGGTTTTCAGCGCTGGAGAATGAGAAGCTGGAAAAGCTTGGCCTAAGGATGAGGCATTGGAAGGAAGCTCTAAGAGAATATTTGAAGGAGGGAGTACAATTCCCTAAAGTGTAAGGCACAAAAAGAAAAGTAAGCATACAAAATGCTTATATATTTGTATTACAAATATGTGCTTAGGTGAATTACGTGGGGAGTGTTATTAGTATTCGTGTTCCGCCGGAAATTAAGCGCAAAATGGATGAGTTAAAAGGTGAGGTTAACTGGAGCGAGGAAATTAGGGAGTTCATAAAAAAGAAAATCAAAGAGTATAAAAAGAAAAAAGCCCTCCAAGAAGTTGTGGCTTACATCCAAACCTTGCCCGAGGCACCAAAAGGAACAGCACAAAAGTTGGTGAGGGAGGATCGTGATAGTCATTGACTCTTCAACCTTTTCAAAATTCTTAATGAAGGAAGAGAACTGGGAGAAAGTAATTCCCTACCTAGACCCACGCTTAGAACCGCATGCCATGGACATGTTAATCATTGAGACAACAAATGTGATATGGAAGTACATGAGAAAGTACAAGCTGATAACAAGGGAGCAGGCTTTAGGACTTTACGAGCAGATGACAAAGCTCGTGAGGGAGGAAGTTATAATATTAGAGCCAAGTGAGAAATATTTGCAGGAAGCCTTGAAAATTGCCGTGGATTATGACCTTTCCATTTATGACAGCCTGTTTTTGACGCAAGCAAGGAATTTGAGAGCTGAATTAATCACGAGCGATAAAAGACAAGAAGAAGTGGCAAGGGAGATAGGAATAGAAGCAACGTACATAGAATAACTGACCTCCTCCCCGCCGTGAATGGCGAGGGTTCCAACGGGTTAACCCCTCGCTAACGAGCGGTTCGGTTTGTGGGCCCATCACTTACTCCCGTTACCGGTTTCAATTCAGCCCACAGGCCGGGTCTTCGGCCCATTACCCCTACCTCCCGCAAGAGCGGAGAGGCTCGGGGTTATCGTGTTAGAGGCCACTCCAATGGTTTCAACCGCCCGAAGGCGGTTTTGAAAGGACGCCTATCGGCGTCTTCCCTCCAATGATGGAGGGACACGATAAACTCCTTCATGGAGTTGTTCTTTGGTGGCCTCTCCGAGACCCTATTACGTTGATAAGTTTAAAAAAGTTTCGGTAGTTTAAAGGTTTTTCTTTGAACAGTCTACCACATCCCCGCCCT
>QMUE01000255.1 GCA_003663535.1 Thermococci archaeon | reverse complement strand
CTCCAAATGCACTTTATTTTGGCTGTCCAAAGTGCGGAGAGAGGTTAGACATTATTTATGATTATGATGCGATCTCTAAAGTTCTCTCAAAGGGGTTGCTTGAAAGAAGAAGAGCCGGAGTGTGGAAATACAATGAGCTTTTGCCAATAGCCGATCATTCCAGAATAGTGTCTCTGGGAGAGGGAGGGACTCCTCTAATAAAGGCAAAAAGGTTAGCTGGGCATTTAGGGTTAAAGAAACTTTATATCAAAGATGAAACTAGAAACCCCACCGGGAGCTTTAAAGATCGACCAATAGTTGTGGGAATAAGCAAAGTGAATGAATTTGGTCTAAAAAATGTAGTGATAGCATCAAGTGGAAATGCTGCAGCTGCATTAGCAGCATATAGTGCTAAACTTGGCTTTAGGTGTGTGGCGTTTGTGCCAGAGAATGCTCCTAATGAAAAGGTGGCCCAGCTGAGGTTATATGGAGCTACGGTTATTAGAGTTAGGAGAGGTAATACTTTAGGAGACCCAACTGTGAAGATGATGGAATTGGCTCACAAAGAATTTGGATGGGCTCCAGTTCCAAGCTTTGGAAAGTTTAATCCATATCAAATGGAAGGTCCTAAAACAATGGCATATGAAATTCTTGAAGATCTTAACTATCAGGTCCCGGATTGGGTATTTATTCCCGTAGGAGGGGAGGTCTTTTTGTTGGGAATTATAAGGGGTTTAAAGAATTTAAGGTACTAGGGTTTACTTCAGATATTCCACACTTAGTAGCGATCCAAGCAGAGGGTTGTGCTCCTTTAGTACGGGCTTGGAAGAAGAAAAGGCCAATTAAGACTTGGGAAAATCCAAAGACCATAGCGGGAGGGCTGGCAGATCCATATACTTGGGACTGGGATTTGGTCTTTCGGGGATTAAAAGAAAGTAAAGGAGTTGCAGAGGCAGTGAGTGATGAACTCATATTGGAGGCTCAGAGAATTTTGGCTAGATACGAGGGGATTTTTGTGGAACCTAGTGGGGCAGCCTCTTTGGCGGGGTTAATAAAAGCACTGAATAAGGGCCTAATCGATAGAGATGATCTTGTTGTAATAGAAGCAACTGGAACGGGGTTTAAAGATTTAAAGACTATTTCAAGTTACATGGTGGATGTGCCTATTGTGGAGCCCTCCCTGGACTCTTTGGAACAAAGTCTCATAACACTTCGAGGCAAAGATTAGCATAGGCTTTCCTCCCAAAACCCTTAAAACATTACTCCTCTATTTTTATTGGTGGTGTTTGTGGGAGCAGTAAACGCATTTGCTAGAGGTATAATTACTATCACAAAAAATCCAAGACTTTTATTAATCCCACTAATAATTTCGCTTCTTTTAAGTCCGTTATCTGCTTATCTGCTTAAAGAGATGCCTGTTTTTCAGGAATTTTCTGAGGAGACTCTCTCCCCGGAAAATGAAAGCATAATATTTGAAGAGTATGGGAGAGGACTTTCTGAAGAGGCCATTAATGAGATGGTAGAATTTCTTAAATTTCTTATGATCTTCATGCTTATTTCCCTATTGCTTCAAGCTTTAAGCGAGTATGCGGTTATTAGAGGTGCTTTAATGGCAGAAAATAACCAGAAATATACTCTCGTGGATTTATTGTACGAGGGTGTCTACCATGCATTTCAAGTGTTCTTGGTTAATCTTGTAGTGGCAATTGTAAGTGCAGGAGTCCTTTTAGTCCCTGTCTTCTTCTTTGGAATACTCATGGCACTTACAGAAGCCTCTGCATTTGTTGTTCTTCTTTTGGTTGTGGAGATACCTCTTGCTTTGTTGTTGATGTCGGCCAGTTCCATGGCCGTGCCAATATACGTTACTACTAATTCTATAGGGGCATCTTTAAGCTGTTTCTCAATCGCATTCAAGAATAAGCTCTCTTCCATAGGTTTTGCGGCATTACTGTTAGTTTCAATATTCCTATTGCTGGCAATTCCAGCATCGTTTATTGGCCTTCTCTTTTTGGGTAGAACAGATTTCATGGCCAATTTAGTATCCAATATTTTGCAAGCACCATTTCAAGCAATAATGCAGGCTTTAATTGCTATAGGTGGCTTAATGCTGTACCTTGAATTGATAGCAAAGAGGAAAAGTTTTGAAGAAGAGATAACTGAGGAATTTGGTATTTAACCATATCTTCTCTCTTTCGCTGCTTTTACCAGTCCTTTAAACACTGGTGCTGGGTTCATGGGCCTTGATTTGAACTCGGGGTGAAATTGTGTTGCTATGAAGTAGTGCTTATCAGGTAGCTCAAGGATTTCCATTCTCCTCTCATCGTCGCCAGCTATACCACTGAAAACCAAACCTGCTTTCTCGAACTGCTCAACAAACTCTGGGTTTACCTCCCACCTGTGCCTGTGGCGCTCGTATATAAGCTCTTTTCCATAGAGCCTGTGTGCTAGAGTGTCCTCCTTTATCTTAATTGGATAAGCACCGAGTCTCATCGTGCCGCCAAGCTTGTCAAGGTCACGTTGTTCTTGCATGAGGTCAATGACCGGATAAGGAGTTTGGGGATCTATCTCTGTGGAATTCGCTCCTTCAAAGTCTAGCACGTGCCTTGCAAATTCTACAACTGTTAACTGGAATCCAAAGCAAATCCCCAAGAAGGGAATGTTGTTTTCTCTTGCGTATTTTACGGCCATTATCTTTCCTTCACTACCTCTAGCCCCAAATCCTCCAGGCACTATAATACCATCAACATTCTCAAGGGGTTTGACTCCTTCTTTCTCCAAATCTTCGGCTTCAATCCACCTTATCTTGACTTTTACTTCATTAGCTACACTTGAGTGCTTTAGGGCCTCTTTAATGCTTAGATATGAGTCAGCGAGTTTAACGTATTTACCGACGATTGCTATTTCCACCTCATCTCTTATTTCCTTGTACTTTCTG
>QMUE01000254.1 GCA_003663535.1 Thermococci archaeon | reverse complement strand
GGCTTTTGGATACAGGAAAGAAGATTTAAAATATCAAAGTTCAAAGCAAACTGGATTGGAATCTTGGCTCAAGAGGTGAACTGCTTCTTTTCCTTTCTGTTGTTTGCAAGACCCCTTCCGTAAGGGGAGGTGGGTGGAGAAGGTTTAAATACCCAAAAAACAATTTTGGAACAGCCAAACGGCTGGAGGGCCCGTAAGGGCTGGTGTGCAAAGTAGCCCCTGATTCCGGGAGGATAGGGGGTAGTGGACGTGTGAACCGGCCAGTGGGATTGAAGCAATGATGAACTCGCACAAAACCCCATCCGTTAGGGTGGGGTAGTTCACTCCTAATCTTTCCGCTAACTTTTCTATTTTCCTGCGATATTGAGTTAGGTGGCCTTCATTAACTATTAGATAGTCTGCTAGTGCAATCACGTTGCCCAGTCCAAATTTGAGCTCTTTCCAATCCCTAGCTTCAAATGCACTCCAACTCTTTGGATCATCACTCCTGCCTCTCCTGCTAAGTCTTTCAAATCTCTTTTGGGGTGAAGAGTGAACGGCTATTATTATGACCTTCTCTTCTGGAAAAGCATCTTTAAATGTTTGGATCTCGTCTAATGATCGTACACCCTCTATTATAACAGCTTCATGTGTTTTTAAGAGCTCTCTAACTTTTGGTATTGTAAGCTTTGCAACTGCATTATCACCAAGTTCTTGTCGCAACTGGATGCTTACGCTGTTCATGCCTTCTGGGGTTCTTGGAACGCCCCTTCTGTCAGCTTCTTCTCTTACAATGTCCCCCATAGAAACATGTGGAATTCCATATTTTCCAAATATCCTTACTATTTGTCCCTTTCCTGAGCCTGGCATTCCAACAACACAGATTATCATTGCCCACACCTCACTAAAGTTATTACAGTTAAAAATTTGATTATTTGAAAAACTCATCCAAGGTTCCTTTTTTTACTTTTTTCTTTTTATCATTCGTTGGGAGCTCCACTCCAAAGTGTTGGTAAATCTTCTCTAGCACTCCAACACCAATTCCTTCCACTTTGAGGAGCTCACTTGCCTTCGCCCTAACAATATCGTCTATTCCCTTAAATCCAGCATTATACAGAGCCCTAGCCCTTTTTCTTCCTATCATGGGTAGGGTAATAAGCTCTAGTAGTTCCTCTCTTACTCCATGCTTGACTCTTATGTGTAGCTTCTTTAGAAAGTCAAGAACTTCTGGTTTTGGATCAAACAGTTTGTAAAGCTCTATGAGGGAGTACATAAGCCAGTCCACAAGCTCTAGAATTCTATAAAGATCTCCTGTGTCAATTTCATAAGTTTCTAAAATTTTCACATCATTTACCTCGTTAATCCAGTCAAGGAGAAGTTTCGCGGTTTTCATTTCCCTTAAGAACTTCTCAAATTTATAGTCCTCCCAGTAAGGAATATTTTGGTATAAATATTCCTCCATCTCATATGCATAATCCAAAAGATCTTCTTGTTCTTTTCTCCTTACCCTTAATGAACTCATATCAGGCGTTGATGTTAAAAGTTGAAAAACGCCTAAAGGATTTGGATTCTTTTCGAGCTTTTCAAACGCATCTTTAAATTTCTTAGCTGTTACTGGGTCGAGATAAAGCTGAGAGGTTCTGATCCCAAGGGGAAGTGGCATGAACTGGTCATTTAAATCAATATCTATAAACCCATTTTCAAAAAGAAAGTAAACAATACTTTTTGCTTTTCCTTCGAGAGCTTCTAGGTTTTTTCTCTGGTGATAATAAAATGTTCGTTCTAGGAAGGTTATAAGTTCTTTAAAATTACCAACTCCAAAGTTCGTTATCAATGCAAGTATCTGGCTTCTAAAGGAAGCTTCATTCGAAAGCATTGAGAACAGTTTTTCTGGCTTGCCTAATACATAGCGCTTCATTAAATCTTCAGGTTTTTTTGTTTTTGCAATTATTATTGCTTGGCCTTCTCTATCATACTTGGGCCTTCCTGCTCTTCCCATCATTTGTTGTATCTCCAAGACAGGAATATCCACCCACCCAAAGTTGGAATATCTCTTTGTGTCCCGTATAATAACACGATATGCAGGAAGATTCACACCAGCACTCAAGGTTGGGGTTGCCGTAATTACCTTAATGAGGCCTTCTCTAAAGGCATCCTCTATTATCGACCTTTCTGTTCTTCCTAGACCAGCATGGTGAAATGCCACTCCTTTTGTCAATGCTTCTTTGAGTTTTTCATTGGTAGGTGTGGTATCCAATCCATCTGCAAGGTGCTTTAGCTTTCTTTCCTCAGGTTTAGTCAAAAATCTTTGAATCTTTTCTGCTAAGAGAAGAGCCTCTTTTTCAGCACTTCGGCGGGTATTTACAAATACAAGTACTTGCTTACCCTTTTTCAGGGCGTCAATAACTAAAGAGTTCCATTGAGTTGGAAACTTCTCTATGCCTCCATCTTCCCAGAAGAGTTCTCCATGATAGAAAACACCTTTTCGCAAAGCCACGGGCCTCCACTCACTCATGACTAAGTCTGCATTTAACCATTCTGCAACTTCTCCTGCATTTCCAACAGTTGCACTTAAACCCAAAATTTGTGCTTTATCTCCCAAATGGGCAAGAATCATTTCAAGAGTTGCACCTCTATCATATGATCCCAAAAGGTGAATCTCATCAGCAATCACGAGGTTAATGTCTTTTATCCACGGTGATTTGTGTCGTAAAAGAGAATCAAACTTCTCTGATGTGGCTATGATAATATCATATTTTCCAAGCCACTCTTCAGTACTATCATAATCTCCGGTCGTCATGGTAACCCTAATACCTAATTTTTCCCAGAACTTGAATTCTTTATATTTTTCTTCTGCAAGGGCCTTCAATGGAACAAGGTATATTGTTTTCCCACCTTCCTGAAGAATTTTGTTGATCATTACTATCTCCGCTACGAG
>QMUE01000253.1 GCA_003663535.1 Thermococci archaeon | reverse complement strand
TCCCGGTGTTTCCCTAACTGTAACTAGACCACCTTTTTCTATAATTTTCACAGGTTTTCCTTCCACATAAAGTGTATATGCTTTAACTTCTGGAATCGTTGTAGTATTTGCGGCCCCTGCGATTCCTGCTGTTGCCCCTACTATCAACAACCTAACAAATGGTGCAAGCAATTTCTTCATGCTTGCACCTCCTATCAAGTATTGCAGTAATATTTTTGACTTCAAAGCTTATAAATCTTTTCTTTTACTAGTTTTAATTTATTACACTTTTTTTTTTCGGGAGTTATTACTTTCCAACTGCATTTTCAATGACTCCGTTAATAAAAAGAAGCAAGAGTAAAAGAGCGAACAAAAATAAACATTATTGCACGATATCTTCAATCCTAAGCCCTTCTCTGCTTATCTTTGTTACCATTGGCATCCCGCCAGCGATTTTTATAGCTGTTGCAACTTCACTTTGCTTCCCTGGAGCTAAAGTGTACATACAGCCACCACCACCGGCACCGGTTATCTTGGCCCCCAAAGCTCCAGCTTCTCTTGAAGCATACACCAAGTCGCTTAGGCTTTTTGTTGAAACTCCAAGAGCATCAAGGAGGCCATGGTTTATATTCATTAGCCTTCCCAAGAGCTCGAATTTAATTTCTTTATTATATTCTGCTAGTATTATCTCTCTGGCCTTTTCAACGACTTTTCCCATTGAACTAAGGATGGGATCAATTATCTCTGGCATCTCATTGAAGCTTTTCCTAACTTTAGTAACAAGTTCCTTAGTGCTTCCGCTTGAACCTGTGTATCCCACAACTATTGGAAGCTCTACCACTGGCAAACTTTCAAAGGAGCCATTCTGGTAGTAAAGAAAACCACCAACAGCGGAAACCGTCGGGTCAATTCCACTCGACGCACCTTGCACGAGGAGCTCCACTTTGTGTCCAAGTTTGGCTATCTCCGCATTGCTCAGCTCCAAGTCCAAAAGCTTTGAAACTGCTCCAATAGTTGCAACTGCTACAGCAGCTGAACTTCCAAGGCCAGCACCCACGGGAATTTGGGAAGTTATAGAAACTGTTACTCCCTTCTGCTTTCCTGTTTCTTCCATAACGAGGTTTATAGCCTCTCTTACATAGCTCAAAACCTCTGCGGCCTTTCCATAATCGGTTTCAAAATATATTTGATCTTCTGAGAAAGAAACTGTTAGGCCAGGAGTCCTTATATCCTTTGCCTCTATCCTTATTCTCCCATTTTTATTGAATTCAGCTCTTACATAAGTTCTCAAATCAATAGCTGCCGCTATAGCGGGTTTTCCATAAACAACGCTGTGCTCTCCAAAGAGAATAATTTTGGCTGGAGCTGAAGCGAGTACTCTCATTTTTGTCCCTCCTTCTTGATAATTTTGATTAACTCGAATTCCAGCTTTGGCAAATCTGAGACTATAGTTTGCCAGACAATCTCCAAATCAACCCCAAAATAAGCATGAATAAGTCTGTCTCTCATTCCAGCGATCTCTTTCCAGGGGATTTGAGAATATTTTTGTCTGATTTCTTCTGGAGCATTTTTGGCAGCTTCTCCTATAATTTCCAAATTTCTTAAGACTGCGTCGATAGTTTTCTCATCTCTTATGAAATCTCCGAAAGACATGCCAGCAGTGTAACGTTTTATTTTTTCAATTGACTTAAGAATATCTTCAACATACAGATATGGATCCCTCATACGTATTTCACCTCTTGGAGAATTTGCTTTCTAATTTGCTTCTTCAATGCTTTTTTTGTAACAAGATCAACTTTAACTCCAAGTAGACTTTCGAGATATTCTTGGAGCTTAATGAACTTAATAAATCCAATAGGCCTGTGAAATTCAACTAAAATGTCAATATCACTTGTTTCCTCTTGCTTTCCTCTTGAATAAGATCCGAAGATACCAATTCTCTTAACTCCAAATTTTTTGTAGAGTTCTTCTTTATGGCTCTGGAGTATCTTTTGTATCTCTTCAAGGGTTCTCATTCTATCGCCTCCAAACTAATGTAATCATAGTAATAACGCTTAAAATCTTCGAATTCTTCAATGGTCTTGTATGCGATGTCATACAAAAACTCCCAATCCCTGCAGAGCAGTACAACACCCTTCAGGCATTCTTTTCTGAGAAATAGTGGCAGCAAGTTGAAAATTTGTACATCATAATTGTCTGGGAGTTCTCCAAGAACTTTCATTCTAAACTGGAAAGCTTCTCTTTTTGTGCCGTCGTAATAGATGCATAAATCAATGTCGCTGTCTTTTCGAGCTTTTCCTCTCGCATGAGAGCCGTAAAGGATTATGAACTTAACTTTCCCCGCTTTGTCAAGGGAGAGTATTTTCTCTACCGCATCTTCACTCTTCATAGTCTAAGGTATACCTTTTGAATTTATTTTTCTTTTGGTCTTGAGCTATGAAACTTCCGCAGATTTTAGAAACTGCATCAGTACAGAGATTATGCCAGCAATGGAAAGTGCAAAGATTATGACGCCGTTGCTAACTGTTCTTATTTTTGTGAAGGTTTATGGAAAATTGTAGGTTTTTGTGAATCGAAAACTATAAAAACTATAGTTTTGTATGATTGTTATGGTGGCGACTATGGAGGGAAAGACAACCATTCAAGTGTCAAAGAAGTTGAGAGATAAACTCAAAGAGCTCGGTAAAAAAGGTGAAACATATGAGGAAATCATCTGGAGGCTCGTCGAGCACTATGAAAAGGGTAAAAAATGAAACCGTCGTTAAAGCATACTCAATCCCAATCCAAACTGACGAGATTATCCTAGAGTTTATCGAAGAATATCACAGGATGGCAAAGACAGCTCTCCAAGAAATCCTCAACGCAGAAAAATTCACGAAAGTTGAGAGAAAACAATTGCGAGACAAACTCCTCGAAAGCTGGAGTTATGCTGCTCATTACGTTGATTCTG
>QMUE01000252.1 GCA_003663535.1 Thermococci archaeon | reverse complement strand
TCTCTTTTGCATAGTGGGCCAGAAATCCCCCTGCAAAGGCATCTCCTGCCCCGGTAGGGTCAACTATCTCATTGATTGGCAAAGCTTCAAACTCTATGAACTTTTCTCCATTGTAGAGGAGAGCTCCTTTCTCTCCTAGGGTGATTATTGTTAGATTCGCACCCCATTCATACAATATCTTGGCGGCCTTTTTGAGATCCTTTTCTCCGGTAATTGTTCTTGCTTCTCTTTCATTTGGAAAAATTATCTCGGTCCTTGAGAGTATTTCTTTCATAAGGTCTTTCTTTGTTTTATAGTCTTCCATATAAGTTGGATTGAAGTCGAGGCTAATTCTCTTTCCTTTTAGGCGGTTTATTACTTTGAGTTGCTCTTCGGGAGGTATTGGGGAAATGTGAAAGATCTTTGCATTTAAGTATTCTTTGGGGATTTCTGTTTCTCCCATTTTTTGGGCCACTCCCATGTCCACTGGAGCATCGACACTCCCATCTTCGTGATAGATCATGTAGATGTGTATGGTATTCCCCTCAAGAATATGAACTCCTCTTATATTCAATATTTCGGAAAGCCTATTTAGCCACTCTTTTGGGAAATCCTTGCCAACTTTTGTTACTAATCCAACTTTGGCGCCACTTAAAGCAGCAGAAGTTGCCACAGCAGTCGCCGCCCCTCCGGGAAGAATAATCTCTCTTTTATCCGGGAATATTACGTGATCAATGGCCACATGTCCGAGTACTACCAAATCCATGGTTGCCCTCTCTGACCTATTGGTTAGAGATTTATTAAGGTTGCTTTAGGGGCGTTTTATATACCCTCTAGATCCTTTTGCATATTTTTGATGCCAGAGTTTGAGAGCTTCTTGTACGGGCATTTCGCTTAAATATAGAGCATCTTCTAATTTTTCCTGTTTTCTAATTGTAGTGAAGCCAATTTCTTTTGCAAATTTTCGAACATGACTCAAGCGGTAGATCCAAAGGAGGTACATGTCGACATTATATTTGTACTCTACACCTCGAATTATAATTGGAGTGCCCCTTTTGTGAGTTTGAACTAAATGGGTGCAAATCCCAAACTTTTCTGAAAGTAGCTTTTCAGTAAAATTGAGGAGTTCTAAATCTGAATTTGCCAATGCCACTTGAACATTAAACCTACTTTTGGCGCTAATCACTGGAAAACCTTCACTATCGAAAAGGCCTTGCAAGAATTCTCGAGGATATTTCCATGCCACGTTGAATAGTTGGTCTCTGGGACCATTCAGAAACTGAAAGAGCATTTTGTTGCTTCCCTCTACATACCAACGATCTACTCGATTAGAATTATGTTCAAATCCAAAGGTGGTTTTAACTCCAAGATCTTCTAATGATTTTTTAAATCTCTCCGCAAAGTCTTTATCAATAACTTTTAGTTTTATTTTATATTTTCCGTTCTTCCTTTTGTTAGTACTACCATCTCCAAGAAAAACTCCAACAATATAGGCTAAACTTGTTGAAGGCTCAAGAGAGATTTCCTTTATTTTGTTGAACGGATTGTGGAGTCCTTTGCACCAACGCATAACCGTTGGTCTGGAAACTTTAACGTTAAACTCCTTTCCAAGAATTGATGCTATTTGGGAGTAGCTAATACCTTGATCTCTCAGCTCTTTAGCTCGTTCCATTACTTTATGTAGTTCCTCAATATTTAATTCTTTTAAACTTCTCATAGTAAAAATGCCAACACAGATAGTTTTAAATTTTTTGTGGGCAAAATAATTTCTCAAGAAGATTTTAAGCTCAAAGACGTACAAATTTGTTCATCAATGTATAAAAATGGCGAATAGCGGGGCCTGGATTTGAACCAGGGACCTCCGGGTTATGAGCCCGGCGGGCACTCCTAGCTGCCCCACCCCGCTGCTTGACCCGATACCTATTAATAAGAAATCGATTTATAAACTTTGCGGTGTTTTTTAAACGCTTTTTAAGCCACAGTATTTAAATTAGAACCTTTTTTATACTGTTAACCTGAATCTACCTTTCCTTAATCCATAACCAAAATCCCTCTGGAGATGCACCAAAGTTGAAAAATGATTTAAATCCTACCCCTAATTTATTTCAGGTGGTGAAATGTACCTCACGAAAGAAGAAGAGTTAATACTTGCTGGGGAGTATGGGTTCGCTCTTCAGAAGGCCATGGAAATCCTTGTTGCACTTGGGGAGATTTATGGTGCTGATAGCCTTATCCCAATCAAAAATGCTCAGGTTGCGGGAGTTTCCTACAAAAATATCGGTGATGCAGGTATAGAATTTTTAAGAGATTTTGTGGATGCAGGGGCGAAAGTGAGTGTTTATACCACTTTAAACCCTGCCGGAATAGGCGAAGAACCCTTCATGGAAAAGCAGAGAGAAATTTTGGAACTATATAGGGCCATGGGGATTGAGATAACCTCTACATGCACTCCCTACTATGGAGCAAACCTTCCTAAATTTGGTGACCACATAGCGTGGAGTGAGAGTTCTGCTGTTGTTTTCGCAAACTCCATAATCGGAGCGAGAACCAACAGGGAAGGGGGCCCATCGAGTTTAGCGGCCGCTATAGTTGGGAAGACCCCAAACTATGGCCTTCATCTGGAGGAAAATAGAAGGGCCACAGTAGTGGTTGATGTGAAGGCCAAAGTTCGGAATTTTGTTGATTACAGCTTTTTGGGGTATTATTTGGGTAAAACCCTTAAGAACGATGTTCCTTACTTTAAAGGCCTTAATCCAGAAAGTCTTGATCACTTAAAAGAGCTTGGCGCTTCAATGGCCGCAACTGGCTCAATAGCCCTATATCATGTTGAAGGTCACACCCCAGAGTACAAAGGGGCCTTGGAAGATAAGGCGGAGAGAATTCAGGTTGAGGAAAAAGATCTTGAAGAAGTGAAGGAAAAGTTTAACGTAGATTGGAGTGAAATTGACGCCATAGTAATCGGC
>QMUE01000251.1 GCA_003663535.1 Thermococci archaeon | reverse complement strand
CCTTTCGGAAGGGGACTTCTCGCCCGATGAGTTAAAGGAGGAATGGTATCACAGGAGAGCAGAGAGGAGTTTCATTAGCTCCAGCTTATCTTTAATTTCGACGTTATTCATTCCAAGAATGCCGGGATTTGCTTTAAAGCCTATTATCACAACGTCTCTACCCCGATATTTGATGATGAGTGTTTTTCTCTCTTCGCTTAGCTCTTCTCCAACCTCTGCTATGAGTCTCATGACGTCCGGGATGCTTTTTATGGTTTTTGTGATGTCGCTTTCCATACCCCCTCGTAGTGCCTTTGCAAGCCTGGTCATCTCCTCTGGGCTTGATATATCCGCAATTACCTCATCTCTGCTTATTGTAATAAAATTGTCTCCAACCTTTATCTCAAGTGAGCCCTCTGCTATTAAGTTCTGAAGCTTGAGAAGCATTCCTACAAGCTTTTTTGCATTCACCATTATCACCATAAAAAATAAAATAAAAGGGGAAATCACTCCTTCTTCAGTGGAGCAAATTTTATTGTGACTTCCCCATCCAAGGTCAGCTTGTCAAACTTGATGTGAAGCTCTGTTTCACTACCTTTAACCGTTTCGATAATTTTCTCCACATCCACTTTTGGAAGTAGCTTTTCTTTTGCCTCTACAATGGAGGTTATGACCTCATCTATTTTGGGTTTTGGAATTTCTGGCACATGCTTCTTTAATTCCTCAAGGGTTTCTACTGCCTTCTCCAGCTTCTCAAGGGTTGCCTTATCTACGGCAATTCTTACTTCTCCTTCTTCCTTCTCAATCTCCACCTTCGGCATAGCCAACACCTCCTTTTTCTAATACGCTTCAATTAGCGATGGAGTTGAATGCCATTTATGTTCATCCACATCGATTCTAACATCTAAAGGTTCGAGCCTTTTATCTGGATTAAATCCACGCTTGATTCCCCACTTTCTTATGTGCTCAACAACCAAGCGTGCTCCGAGCCTTGCCAGTGGATAAAACGGGAGCAGGAATGGATTTCCCCTCATAACCATTGGCAATCCCTTAATCACTTCCTTATGGAGATGCCTCCAGGCATGATAGAGGTGCAGGAACCTGCCTTCAGTCATCATCTCGTCAACGTTGAAGAACTCTTTATCTTTAAGCAGGCCCATGGGGATAAAAGCTAATGGAGTTACTGTGAAGTGTGCCCTATTGCCGAGCTTCTCTTCAAGCTCCTTCTCCATTGTGAGGATTAGCTGGGCGGTCATTATCTCATCTTCCTCAGTCTCCCCGGGGAGACCTAAGATAGTTGTGTAAGCTGGAAACCAGTAGTCCTTATTGAAGACGTAGGTTCCGTTGAGCAGAACCCCGGGCCACTCCTCTGCCGAGAAGGGTTTCATTTTGTTGTTCATATACTTCCCGATAAGTTCCGGTGATGCAGTCTCAAACCCCACTTGGATTCCAATCCAATGCCTCCTGTTTGCTCCTACAATTCTTGATATCTCCTCAATCATTCCTGGGTTTGCCAAAGCCCCGGCAATAGCGCCGTGGGTTGGATTAACGTTTTTCGTATACTTGGTGACCGTCTCAAAAAGCTCTATCACGGCTTCAGCATTTGGGTAAAATTTCTTCTTGTCCTCGACCCTGTACAGGAAGATGTCCTCACTATGGAGCCATGCGTGATCTATGCCCGCTGTGATGTTCAGTTTTATCTCCTCTTCAATTTTCTCGAGGGGAATGTAGCGGGCCACTCTTAAGTTGGGCTCGCAGAAGCGGCATCCTCTACCACAACCGCGCATTACTTCAATGAGGCCCTTATATGAGGGTGCGGCTATGGTTGGAATTTCATCGACTCTTGGCCAGCTTTTAATGTACACCGTTTCATCAGCATTGCCAGTTTCTATGTCTCTGAAAATGTCTCCGGCAACATGATCCGCTTCTCCAATAATTACATGATCAATTTTGAGCTTTTCTCTTTCTTCCTTTCTAAAGTCAACCTGCCACGCCCCTGGACCTCCAATGACGAGCTTAAACTTGTAGCCTTTTCTTTCCCTAACCCTGTTGATTCTCTCAACGAGTTCCTCGAACTTGACGCTCGTGTAGTTCGTCCATTTTCCACCGTTTGTAAACATCATGCTTACCGGGCCCAAGCCCATAGGATCCATCTCGTAAAGTGCTACGATTGTTGTCTTCTCATCTATGAACTGTTCTATCTTCCTTGGGTGAGCAACTACAACTTCTCCCCTCTTGAATTCCTGAGCAAGTAGTGCAGCCTCAATTTTCCTCAGCCCATAGGGTGCTATAGTTAAGATTCCGTTGTTGTCTGGAATTTGAGAATCAAGAATTCTAAAAACCCAGCTTGGAAACTTATCGATGGGAGCGCAGCCGAGAAAATCCAATAAAGGAACGTCATGATAAGTGCTTGTCAACGTCTCATCAGTGCTTAGCACAATCCTTGGCATAATTTTCACCTTCACACCTATGTAAAAAAATTTGCATATTTAAGCTTATCGCATTATCCCTCCATGTTTATAAGTCCATACTTTTCTAATTCCTCGAGGAGGTTTTTTACAGCAAATCAGACGTCATCCTCGTTCTTAGCAGCTCTATTGCCCTTGGAATTGCTCTTCTGAATATGAAGCCCTTCCTTGAAATTATATCTTTAATCAAATACGACGGGCGCACGTAGAAGGATAGATACGCCTTCTGAAGCATCCTCTTTATCTGCTCGGAGGTGAAGTTTTTCAGTTTCATCACAGGGTCTAACGTGGTGTATTTTCTCCAGTTGAATGTGAAAATGAGGTTCTTCGAGAGGGCATAACTCCACAGCCTCGTTCCGGGATAGGGGGTGGCTATAGTGAACTGTGCGTACTCCACTCCCACCTTCTTGGAGAACTTTATGGTCTTCTCCACTTCTTCCCTTGTTTCATCGGGAAATCCTATAATGAAGGAACCCAAAGCATTGAGTCCGTGCTTTT
>QMUE01000250.1 GCA_003663535.1 Thermococci archaeon | reverse complement strand
ACCTATTTCATCGGTTATGTATTCTTTAGCCACCTCTATACCAACGTTGCTTACATGGGTTGAATCTGTTCTTATGTAGGTGAACAACCCGACTTCGAAAAGATCTTGGGCAAGTCTCATTGTGTGGTCGGTTGAGAACTTTAAGAATCTTGAGGCATCTTGGAGCATTGTGTCTGTGGTGTATGGGGGCAGGGGATTGATTTCTTTTTCTTCGAGGTGTACATCTTCTACAACAACCTCTTCAACCCCCTCTTTTACACCTTCCAATCTCACAGTCAGATCATTCTCAAGGGTTAATTGGACAAAATTGGTTTCACTTTCAACGAATTCTTTGTACCTTTGGATGATCCAGCTGAGTACGGGTGTCTGGACTCTTCCTGCTGAGAGATAAGTGTTTTCAAAAACTTCCCAAAGTTTTTGGCTTAGTTCAAAACCTATCCACCTATCTTCAATTCTTCTTACAATTTGAGCGTTTACTCTTCCTTCATTTACATCTCTCGCTTCTTTTAGAGCCTTTAGAATAGCAGGCCTTGTAACTTCATGGAATTCAATTCTCTTTATTGTTGGAGTATATGGAGACAGAACGTTCCTTATGTCCCACGCTATTTTTTCCCCCTCTGTATCAGGGTCGGTTCCAATTAGTATCTCATCAACTTCTTGGGCAATTTCTCTCATAGCTTTCACGTTTTCAAGGGCGTCTCTGATATCATTGGAACCACATCTTGGGCATACTCCTTTACTCTCCCAATCGACAAACTGGTGGCCACATTCTCTACAGCGCTTTAAAGTGTCGTATATTGGAATGAAATACAGTTTTCCCTCTTTTTCATTTATTAAAACGCCGTGATAATCATCGTTAGTTATGAGATCAAACATGTGGCCGCCACTTGCGAGGATCGTTAACATCAACTCACCAATGCTCACTTCGTAAGCAACCAAGTCTCCAATGCGTCTCTTACTCGGGTGCCCAAAGAAGTTTGCAATTGTCCTTGCTTTATTTGGTGATTCAACTATCATAAGGGCAGATTTGACCAGATCTTTCGTCTTTTCTGCTATCTTCCCTTCCATGAGGAGTTTAACCTTTTCTCTATTTGCATCAATTTCTTGGAGTACTTTTTCCAATTCCAGTTCATGGAAAGGTATCATTTCAAATTCAGCAAACCGCCACCGCATCTGTCTCTTCAGGCCATTGAACACTTTTTCATTGTCCACAATTATTACGCTCAGTCCTTTGGTTATACCACCAGCAAATAATCTTGAAGTCCTTCCGGTGGCCTGTATGTATGTTCTAACATCTGGGATTTCTATGTACCATTTGTTTTCTTCTTTTTTCAGGCTTACAAAGGGGTCCTCTTCAATTCTCTTGAGAACGTCTTCTTTCTTTAGTACAGTTCTTAAAAATTCAACACCCTCTTTAAACACTTCAAGCACGTGGTTTGAGAAGCCTTCTAGTGGTAATCCCTCTGCAAGTGCTTCCTCTATTTTCAAAATCTCAAATTGTGGAATGTTGCGTATGAGTCTCCTTATCCGGGCATGGAGTTTTTCTGCGTTTTTTCTATCTTCATTTTCTAAAAAGTTCATGACTTCACTCATAAGGCCCAAAACCCTGTAAATTGTTGGTTGTTCTAGGTCTATGCTAAAACGGAATTTGGGAATTCCTGTGAAAATAGCGTATCTTATTAAATGTGGGATGTCTAGGCCTCTAACAATAGATCCATAGTATGTGGCAACACCTACCAGATAATCCACTTCTCCATTCTCAAACCTCTGGAGGCCCTTTTTGTTCCTTGCCGATACCAATTCTACCTTGAATCCCAGATCTTGGAGGTAGTTTGTCAATCTTTCTGCATATGCTATCCCCTGATCAATTGGAACGAAAATAAGACCTCCTGGTCCTAAAACTTTTAAAAGTTCTTTAATATGCTCTTCAACTGAATTTTCAGGAAATAAATAGCTATCTACGACGTTTCTCAATGCGGATCTTCCACTTCCAACCTCAAAGTCAAGGAGCTCACGGTAAAGCTTTATCCTATCTCCCCTAGCACTTCCCGTTGCAGAGGCGATGATTATAACACCTATTTTGTTTTTGTCTTTGAATTCTCTAATCTCATTTTCAATTATACTTATTTGTTTGTTCAGCTCTTTTAGTTGCTCGTTCTTGTTTTTTCTATTGCCATTCAAGTACTTTGCCATCTGTTTTTTGAGTTTAATGATTTCCCATGCTTTTTGAATCATTTCTTCAGTAAAGCCCAGTAAAATAAGGGAGCGGTCTATGTTCTTTGAGGCTTTTAAGAAAGCATCAACATCGTCCACAAAGATAAAATCAAATTTTTTATCCTTTATGAGGTCAAAATTTCTAGCCAAATACTGGCCAGATGTTATGAGGACGTCAAAATTTCCTGTTTGAATCTTTTGTATCATTTCTTCCTTTTCTTTTTTCTTCATGTTGCCATGATAGTATGCAAGATTTACATCTATTCCAGTGTTTTCAGCAAAAGTTTTAACTCTTTTTATTGTCTGAATGACCAGGGGAGTCGTTGGTAGAACTATATACGATTTTTTACCATGTTTGGCATAATAAATTGACATAAAAGCTCCAAAAACGCTCTTACCCATACCGGTAGGAGCTATGATCGAAAAACTCTTCCCCCTCACAAGACGTTTTACCCATGTCTTCTGGGCACTCCAAAATGTGAATCCAGTGGCATTTTTGAAAAGCTCCTCTGCTTCAATAAGCTTCTTTTCAAGAGAATACAATTCCTCCCAGTGTTTTATCGTGTTTTTAACTCTTAGGCCCTCACGTATCCCAGTAATGAGATCAAAATAGATATCGGAGTGGATTTCATCCTCCAGACATATCTCACATGGATGCTTTTTATATAATCGTTCATCGCTTATTTTATCCTCACAATTTGGGCACATACCCTTATATATTGCCTTCATTTT
>QMUE01000249.1 GCA_003663535.1 Thermococci archaeon | reverse complement strand
GGACTACCTTGAAACTGGTGGGTATTTAGCTTATCTCAACGGCGATTTGAAAGTTGAGGAGATTGTGGGATTTCTAAAGGCAGAGTTGAAAGCCTTGGATCGCTCAACAGATTTAGCAAGGGACATTATGGGAGCAATACTCGACAAGGCTCCATCTCCTGTTTCATTCAACTCGATAGCCAAGGCAGTCGGAATTTCTCCTCACACGGCCAGGGATTACGTCGAGCTCTTCGAAGCTTTTCACATTCTCCTTCAGGTGCTCTACCTCGGTGGCGATGGTAAGGTTTACCCAAGGAAAGAAAGAAAGATTATTCTCAGAGATCCACTTATTGCTAAGGCAATGGGAATGTGGACAAGAAGGACCCTTGGTATAGACGTGCTCTACGAATGGCTTGTTCAGGAGCATTTATACAGAAAGTTCGGCGAAATCTTCTACTACCGCAACTCATACGAGGTGGATGCAATAGCCAATGGGATTAAGGTTGAAGTGAAATCAGGAGAAAGAAGGGGGCGCTATCCCAAAGATGTGAGGGTTCTCTCCGGTAGAGACGTGCCAGACTTTTTGTATAACATACTTTCCTACAAAGATAATTGGGATTAAATAGCATCCAGCGATGCCAGAGTGGAAGTAAGGGTCCCACTATTTTAAGTTTTTGGTACCCTAAGTTTCCCAACTTTCAAACTTTTTGAGGCCTTCAATGTTCTTCCTCTGCACTACTTCATATTTTTCCATGCCTTCATCTGAATACATTGCAGAGATTTAATACAACGTCACCCACACCTCTTCTCCCTCTTTGTACCCTTCGCTGTCCTCTGGAACCTCTATGTAACCATTACTTCCTACCAGAGCACTTATTATCCCACTTCCTTTCTTTCGTATTGGATAAGCTTTGCCATCTTCGTAATAAACCTTCACAAATTCGTGCCTTCCAAGGGATGATGGGACTTTTTCTTTAAGCCTCGCCTTAACTTTCATGGGCTTATAGTTTGCTCCAGCGAGCTTTGCAAGGGCATATTTAATGTAAAGATGGAACTGGGCAAAGACTGCCACTGGATACCCGCTCATTACAAAGATCCTCTCACCGTAGCCGATTGGTCTTCCCGGCTTATTTGAGCATCCATGGAAGAGCAGCTTGACAAACTTATGGGCATAGTCCTTCTCCCCAAAAGCACTGCCTCCAGTTATGAGAACGAGGTCACATTCCCTCTTTGCCTTCTCAATAGCTCTGCCTATGAGTTCTTCGTCATCTGGGATTACCCCATAAAAAACCGGTTCGCCAGAGTATTGTTTCACAAGGCCCTTCAACATTACAGAATTGCTTTCAAGGATTTTTCCCCTGTTTAGGCCCTCTTCATCGGGTTCTTCAATGAGCTCATCGCCTGTTACTATTATCCCTACTTTGGGCTTCCTTTTTACTGTGATCCTCTTGATTCCAATCCCTTTTAGCAAACCTAAGTCTTGGGGTCTTAAAATCTGGCCTTTCTTGAGAACAACTTCTCCTTTCTTCACGTCTTCTCCCTTGAAGGCAACGTTCTGTCCCGGGGCCACGGGTCTAAGAACGTATATCTTATTTCCTTCCTTTTTCACTTTCTCTTGCTCGATAACTGCATTCGCACTCTTCGGCATTTTGTTGCCCGTCATGAGTTTTACCGCTTTTCCATTGGTGACTTCCTTTTTGCTCTCCATTCCCGCTGTTATCTCGTCAATAACTTCAAGTTCTACAGGAGAATATTCCCTAGCTTGAAAAGTATCTTCTGCCCTAACTGCATACCCATCAACTGCAGAGCGATCAAAGGGAGGTAAATCTATTGGTGACTCTATGTCCTCAGCAAGAACTCTTCCAAGGGCCTCGTCAAGGGAAAGTTCTTCGGTTTCTTCAATCTCCTCTATGTCGTTTAGCATCATCTCAAGGGCTTTTCTGTAGGGTGTTAGCTGTTTAAACTCCCTCATACCATCACCTTCTAACGTTTAAGTTATAAGTTAAAACTTCCAACTATTCTCTTGCATGCTTAAGGATGTGGTAGGCCTCTTTTTTGATAATCTCAAGTGCCGTTTTCACCGCATTTAAGCTCCCCGGGAGGCAGAAGACAACTTTGCTCTCCTTGTCCCTTATTATTCCGGCGGTTGCCCTGCTTAGAACTGCTGCAGTTCCAACTTCTTCATAACTCTTCAGTCTAAAAATCTCGCCAAAACCAACAAGCTCCTTATCGAAAAGAGGACTTAGAGCTTCTATTGTCACGTCTTTCCTTGTTATCCCGGTGCCGCCGGTCGTGATTACAACATCGGCCTTTTCAAGGGCTTCAATAACTGCCTTTATTATTTTGAGCTTCTCATCAGGGACAACTGCATAATAAACGTTTTTGTTTCCTTCTTTTTTCAGCTCCTCAATTATGTAATATCCGCTTAGATCTTCTCTCTCTCCAAGGCTTGCCGTGTCGCTTACGGTTATAACAGCAAACTTAAACTTCTTGGGTGCTTTTGCTTTGTGTTCCTCATGAGACATTTTACACCACCGTTTAACATTGTGCAAAAAGGTTAATAACTTTTAGGTTAGCCACCTGAGAGCGTTTTTTCAATCATGTCGAGAACCGTTTGCATTTTTTGAGTTGTTTATGATCCAAAAAACATGGTATCCTTATCATCGAAACCTTTAAAATATATAATCTCGATTATATAACTATGATTACACAAAAGTTTATAGACAGACAGGAAGAGGTCAGGATACTTAGGGATGCCTTTAGAAAGGGAGCCCTCATAATAGTCTATGGGCGAAGAAGAGTCGGGAAAACGAGGCTCCTCATAGAGGTATCCAAGGAGTTTAGAACCCTTTATCACCTATGCAAAGAGGAAGAAGTTGTTGAAACCTTGAAGTCTTTAAACTCAAAGCTCTTTTCGCTTACAAAGGACGAAACCTTGCTTAGGCACCCAATAACATCTTTTGAGGAGTTCTTCGAGAGGCT
>QMUE01000248.1 GCA_003663535.1 Thermococci archaeon | reverse complement strand
TTGCTCTTTTTCTTAAATAATAAATTAATAAAATAATTAAAGAATACAATAATTATTTAATTATGTGATCTCTCTTCCCTCACTTGAGGCCTCCCTGCTATTGAGGCCATTTAAAAGCCAGTGAAATAATGTTACTATTTAGTATCATAATAATTTGGCATTTTTTACTATTTATGATTCTATTGTCAATCTTATATCAGTTGATTTTTAAGCATAAAATTGTGGAATATAATAATAATAATCAAAAAATCTTATTTTGTAATTAAAAATTTTTATTGGTAATAATATTATGACCATTTATTTTAGTAAAAAATTAAGTCAAAGTTTGAGAGTTAAACTAGCACAATCTATTTTGTGATTATAAAACAATTAGATGGCTATCTAACCCGGCTAAATAAATACGCCTTTTTAAGCCTTTAACTAGAGAATGGAAACTCTCTAATACTTATTAACAACAAAACGGGCCCCATGACAACATTCCACTCGACAAGAAAGAAAAGTCTTCTAAAAGAGGTCCGATATTCAGTAAAATTATTAAATAATTATTGCATTATTTAATTATGGTGATCAAATGGCCATTATAATCAGCATTGCTAATCAAAAGTGTGGTGTTGGGAAGACTACAATCAGCCTCAATTTGGCCTATGCACTGGCCAAAAAGGGCTATGATACCCTAATAATTGATACCGATCCTCAGTTCAATCTCACATTCGCTTTAATCGGTATGGACATCATAAAATACAATGACAACAACATTGGGACACTTCTAATAGAGAATGCAGTGAAAAGGGCTCAAATCGAGAACACTATTATACCCATAGAAGAGAACCTATCACTCATACCCTCCCACTTAAAAGTTTCTGCAATTGAGAGGCTACTTATGACAGCATATATGCGCGAACAGCGGCTTAAAAGGGTTTTAGAAAAAATTGAAGACGAATATGACTTTATAATCATCGACAACCCTCCAAGCCTGGGAATATTCTTAATAAACTCCCTTGGGGCCTCAGATTATGTCTTGATCCCAACTGAATTGGGGTACTTCAGTGTCATGGGGGTGCAGCTAACGCTTGATGTGATCAGAGAGATAAAATCCACCGAACTCAACCCGGACTTACAGATTATGGGTATTGTTGCAAACAAATTTACACGCCAGAGCAAAGTCCCCCAGGTGAGATTGGATCAGCTGAAAGAGACCTATCCCGACTTGCCTATAGTGGCCATTTTGCCAAGGGCAGTTGCAGTTGAGAAGTCTCAAGGAGAGGGTAAGCCAGTGTTTGAGTTTGATCCCAAAAACAGAGTATCAAAAGCATTCCTGCAACTTGCGGAGAGGGTGATAAAAAATGTCAGGTAAAAAGAAAAGCTTACCAAAACTCCCGTCCATGAGCAGTGAGGTTGTGAAAACCCTAACGGAAGAACCAAATAACAGACCAAAGGTAAAGAAAGAGACTGAGAAGAAGATGAAAACTCTCTATATAAGCGTAGAGGCAGATAAACTACTGAGAACATTATATGCAGAGGGAGAAGGGAAACAGAATGAAATCTTTGAGAAAGCCATACAACTTTATTGGGCCCTCAGAGAGGTTTTACCGGAGGAGGGGTTTAGGAGATTGGTAAAGCTGGCCGAAAAGAAGGAAATCGAAAAGATAAAGCGACGGCTCGAGTTTAAGTGACTAAATAATACAATAATTATTTTATTATTTTATCATTAGTTTTAATTTTAGCAGTGATCTCAATTCTCCTCAATTTAACAAAGAATGAGTATAAATTAAAGCAAGGGATCCTAAATAATACAATAATAAAATAATTATTGAAAGAAGAGAGCGTTAAACAAAGTCAACAATATAAATTTAACCACCAACAAGGAGTTTAATTATCGCTTTCTCGTATTCATTAATCTTTCAAGCCCTGTCGGTTAGCTTTTTGCTCCTAAATACTTTAAATTCTTCCAAGAATCAAAACCTGCCTTTTGGGCCTCTTGAATATAGGATAGCTCCCTATCAAAAAGAAGAGGAAACGTTTTTTTCTTAATTTTAAGTAGGTGCCAGACTACATAGTGCTTCTGAAACAGGCAAAGAACGGTAGAACGGGAAAGATTGAGTTCAAAGGGACGTTTCCATACTACATAGTCCTTCTGAAACAAACCTCTGAAAGAGGTTGTTGAGTGGTGCGACGAGGCTAAAAAGTTTCCATACTACATAGTGCTTCTGAAACCTAGCGATCACGAGATGGCCGAAGGGAGCAGACTTGTTCTGAAGATGTTTCCATACTACATAGTGCTTCTGAAACCAACCAAAGAACAGTACGTATTTGACCACATTATCTACTGTGGTTTCCATACTACATAGTGCTTCTGAAACTTTTCACAGAGGAGCATTATTTCCTCGCTTAGAGGTTTCTTAAGTTTCCATACTACATAGTGCTTCTGAAACAAACGATAACTGCATTCGGGAATGTAATTTCGAGAGTATAGTTTCCATACTACATAGTGCTTCTGAAACCTCTCTTTAACAACTCTGCATACAACCAATCCCTACGCCAGTGTTTCCATACTACATAGTGCTTCTGAAACTTGTTAAGGTACAGGGATGAGTATCCAGGGTATGTGGAGTTATTGAATGGGTTTCCATACTACATAGTCCTTCTGAAACTATGAAAAAACAAAACAAGAAGTTACGTGAGATAAGGGAAAAGTTTCCATACTACATAGTCCTTCTGAAACGGTACAAGAAGCTGGTAGCTAACTGGAGAAATGAATATTTTGAGTTTCCATACTACATAGTCCTTCTGAAACCATATGTTGGAAAGGTGCATTCACCAAATAAAAGTATAGAAAAACTCGTATTTAACATTTTCGAAAGAAGAAACTTTTAAAATTCTGAGACCCTAGAAGGAGTTTAACTCAAAAATCACAGTTTAAATAGGGCGAAGATCTTATTTCAAGATTTTTCATGGTACTCTCA
>QMUE01000247.1 GCA_003663535.1 Thermococci archaeon | reverse complement strand
GCATTTCCACTCTTTTGGATGGGGTCTTCTCACTCAGGTGAACTACCCCTTGCTTACGCAAGGAGCTTTGTGAGAGTTCATCATTGCTTCACTCTCACAGGCCGGTTCACACGGCCACTACCAACTATCCCCTTAATGGAGGAATCGCCGGCTACTTTGCACACGCCAACCCTTACGGGTTGTCCAGCCTTACGGCTGTTATAAGGTCATTATATTCTGCATCCTCAGAGTATTTAAACCTTCCCCACTCACCTCCCCTCGCATATCCCCTCCTTACGGAAGGGGTCTTGCAAGCAACGGGGAGATAAAAACCATTATCTTTATTTGTGTTTTTTGTATGAATAAGTTCAGGGGGAGCACGATGTATGCCATTGAAGTCAACAACTTAAAAAAATATTATCCCAAAAAGATTCCTTTTCCATTTAGGAAGGTAGAATGGGTTGAGGCGGTTAAAGGGATAAGTTTTAAGGTTAAAAAAGGTGAATTATTTGGTTTCTTGGGCCCAAATGGTGCTGGAAAGACCACTACAATAAAGATGCTTACCACACTTTTGGAGCCAACAGATGGCAGTGCAAGAATCTTAGGCTATGACATAAGAGAAAATACACGGGAAATTAGAAGGAGGATAAATCTCGTTGCTGAGGGAGAACGAACCCTTTACTGGCGTTTAAGCGGTTATGAAAATCTAAAATATTTTGCGAGAATATACTATGTATCTAAAGAGGAGGAAAGGGAGAGGATTGAATCTCTCCTTAAACTTGTAGGATTATGGGAAAAGCGTAATGATTTAGTAATGAACTACTCCCGGGGAATGAAGCAACGACTAGCGATAGCAAAGGCCTTAGTGAATGATCCGGAGGTACTTTTTCTGGATGAGCCTACTTTAGGATTGGATGTCCAAAGTTCAATTTTCGTTAGAGAGTTCGTGAGAAAACTTGTTGATGAGCAGGGAAAGACGGTTCTCTTAACAACCCATTATATGACTGAGGCAGAACAACTTTGTGACAGGATTGCTATAATTGACCATGGAAAAATAATAGCTCTTGATACTCCGGATAATCTCAAAAAGCTGGTTATGAATGAAGATGCAGTCGAAATTCGTCTTAAAGGAAACGTGCCTGAGGAGACCCCCTGGAGACTAGCAATTGTTGAACGAGATATGGAAAGTAATGTTACGGTCCTTAGGGGCCCAGTAGATGAAGAAGAGTTACCAAAAGTTGTAGAATGGTTGGTTAGGAGAAAAGCGAAGATAATAAGTGTTGAACAAAAAGAGCCCACTCTAGAAGATGTTTTTATAAGACTCACAGGCAGGGGGTTGAGGGATTGATCCTCTCTGCAGTCGTAGAAAAGGAGTTTCGAATGTTCTTTCGATATCCTCTTAGGGTTATAAGCTCTATACTGGTTGGTATAGTGTTTCTTTTACAGTTTGTCTTTTTTGGGCAAGCTGTTCTTGGAGGACGTTATTCTGCTTTATTGGAAGTTTCTACCGGCATGGGGGATTATCCTACTTATGCATTAATAGGGTATGTGCTATGGTGGGTTTCTGTGTCTCCAATGGAGGCTTATGTGTGGGGGGTGAGGAGAGAACTGCAGAGGGGAACATTTGAAATGAACATTCTTTCCCCAGCAAAAATTGTGGAATTGTTATCTGGACTGGCCATTAGTTGGCTTCTCATGGATTCTGTTCTTATGATGATAGTTTTTGCAATTGGTGCAGTGATCTTTGATATTCCTCTTACCCTTTTAATCATTTTAAAATCCCTTCCAATTGTGGTTGCTTCATTGATAGCTTTTTTTGGGATTTGGCTTTGTATTTGCGGGACTAGTCATGATGTTGAAAAACATAGGGCCATTTGCTCAGATATTTGAATTTGCCATGTTATTCTTCTCGGGAGTGTTCTTCCCATTAAATGTTATGCCCAAAGTCATGATAGCTTTTTCAAAACTCTTCCCATTAACTCATGCTGCCGCTGTTGTAAGAGGTCTCTTTGTTGGTAAGGGGTACTTAGAAGTTTGGGGAGAGGTAGCTTGGCTTTTAGTCTTGATTCCAGTTTACTGGGGAATTGGTTATTTAATCTTTAAATGGGCCGAAAGGATTACAAGGGTGATTGGATATGGAGGCTATTAATGAGCTTAGAGCACTGTATGGGGTTGCAGTGAAAAACTGGCGTATTTTCACAAGCTATAAACTTTGGTTAGTGAGTGATGTGATGATGGGCTTCTTTTTTGTTGGTCAGGCCCTGTTGATAGGAATTGGATTAACTGGTGAGAGGAATTCTCGGGCCCTCCAACAGATCACAGGGTATGCAGATTATGTGACCTTTGCAGTTCTTGGTTTTATGGTTCTTGGATTTGGTCTTACATTTTTAAGTGGATTTGTGTGGAGTGTAGTTGATGAATTGTATGCAGGCACCCTCGAGTATTCCTTTGCGGCTCCAATGAGAAGAATAACCTTCTTCATGGGGAATGTACTCACACGACTCTTTCTATCTTTTCTTTACATGAGTGTTTATGTTCCTATTTTTATCTTGCTCTTTGATGTGCGGTTTAACTTCCTAAATTTTGTGAAAGCCCTTCCCTTCCTTTTAATTGGTGCAGTAGGGATGATTGGTCTTGGAATGGCAGCAGCAGGGTTAGTGCTTTACTTAAAAGATCCGGGTCCATTTATAACAATACTTGAGATGCTTGTATTTGCATTGAGTGGAGCAATGTATCCAATCTCTATTCTTCCTATGGGCCTCCAAGTATTGGCAAAGGCATTACCATACGCTCCGACCAGCGAAGCGGTTAGAAAAATCGTGGCTTACGGGTACACTGCCTCTGTTAATGAGATATCATATCTAATGCTCCTTTCTGGGTTTTATGCAATAATAGGTTACTTATCTTATAAATGGAGTGAAAAACAAGCCAGAACTGTGGGATTAAAGAGCTATTAAAATGGGAGTCCTATATTAAGTTCCTTGGCTTTCTTTTTAATTTCTTCAATG